>JAIEIQ010000311.1 GCA_029065305.1 Oscillospiraceae bacterium | reverse complement strand
GAGTAGTATCCGTAAAAGGCTCCGGTAGTCACTCCGGCATTCTTGACGATCTGCCGCAGTGAGGCATCCGCAAAGCCTTTTTCCAGAAATTCCTCCATGGCCGCCTGATGGATGCGCACTAAGGTTCCGCTGTATTCTTCCATACATCTGCCTCCCGCAAATAACACTATTATATAACGATGCTATGATAGCAGAATGAATGTATTTTGTCAAGCCTCAGGCAACAACCAGGGTTCTGCTCCGGAGAAAAGATCACAATAAAAAGGCTTTCTTTTCCAAACAATCTGTGATATACTATAAACCATAGTCTCCCGTCCTGCTGTGGAATGGACAGCGCTTCCCATTCCGCCGCCAGAGCGGGTGGGCTTTTCTTATGCTGTTTGAAATATTTTTAATGGAAAAGGAGAGAAATAAGCGTGGTCGGGAAGAAAGCGGACTCCCCCAGCAGGGAGATTAAGAGAAGCCTCAACAGAAGGATTCTGCGAAGCACAATTCTTAATATTCTGATAGTGGTGATCGTATGCTGTGTGATCATGGCCCTCGCCATGCAGTCGCTGGCCAACAATATCCTGCTGGACAGCCTGCAGCCCATGGCCCGGCAGTCGGCCAAGACCGTGGAAGCCAACATCCATATGCTGGCGGATCGCATGATTACCATTGCGGGGGACCCCCGCATGAGTTTGGCCCCCTCCCCTGCTGACACCCGGGCAAACCGGCAGACGGTTCTGACGGAGGCCGCGGAGATCTACGAGCTGTACACCATCGCCCTGTACGGACTGGACGGCCGGCTGCTCCAGGGGACGGACGGCGCGCCGGAGAGCTTAGAGAGCGGCTTCTTCGCCCTCCTCCAGGAGACAGACAACCTGACCACCGAATCCTCCACCATCTTTCAGGGTCAGCTGGGCGTCACCATGGGGATGCCGGTGAAGGAGGACGGGGAAACCGCCCTGTATGTAGTGGGCGTCTACAAATATGACACCCTGAACGACGTCATCAGCGGCATCAACCTGGGCAGGCACGGCATGGCCTACATGGTCAACCGGGAGGGAACCGTCACCGGCCACCCGAACCAGTCCCTGGTTCTGTCCGGGAGCACGCTGGCCCAGCTCAGCAGCGGAAATCAGCAGGCGGCGGGCCGCGTGACCACCGGCGAGACCGGGGCGGTGGAGCTCCCCATTGACGGGGAGACCATGCTGGTGGCCTTCTCCCCCATCCGGGGAACCCAGTGGTCCCTGGTGCTCCAGGTTCCCAAGGCGGACTACAGCTCCTTTATCAATGGAGCGATGATGCTGGCCGTGCTGGCTGCTTTCACGGTGCTGGTAGTCTCCATTCTGCTGGTGCTGCGGCTGGCCCGGTCCATCTCCCGGCCCGTGCGGACGGTGACAGACCGGATGGTGGCCCTCTCCGGCGGCGATCTGCACACCGAGGTGCCTCCGGTTCAGTCCGGGGACGAGCTGGAGGTGCTGACAAAGACCCTGGGGGACACCGTGGAGAGCGTCAACCGCTACATATCCGACATCCAGCAGGTGCTGACCCAGGTGGCCGGCGGCAACCTGCGGGTGGAGCCTCAGGTGGACTACAGAGGGGACTTCACCCTCATCCGCTCCAGCCTGACGGCTATTCTCCAGTCTATGAACGAGACGATCTCTGGCCTCCGGGCCGCGTCCGGCCGTCTGGCGGAGATGAGCGAGGAGCTCAACGGCCAGTCCGGCCAGCTCTATCAGGCGTCTATGGAGCAGAATCAGTCCACGGCGGAGCTGGTGGACGAGGTATCCCATGTGAAGGAGCGGCTGTCCAGCGTGACGGAGAGCAGCGGCCAGACCAGGCTCAAGACCGAGGAGATCGCCCAGCGGGTCCGGGAGGCCAACACACGCATGTCCTCCCTCTCCGGGGCCATGGACGACATCAGCGCCAACGCCCAGGAGATCACCAAGATCGCCAAGGCCATTGAGGACATCGCCTTCCAGACCAGCATCCTGGCTATCAACGCCTCCGTGGAGGCGGCGCGGGCCGGAAACGCCGGAAAGGGCTTCGCGGTGGTGGCGGATGAGGTCAAGCAGCTGGCCGCCCGGAGCGCCGAGGCCGCGCAGAGCGCCACGGACATGGTGTCCAGCACCCACTCCATCATCCGGACCGGCGTGGAGCTGACCGCCGACACCGCCGGCTCCCTCCGGGACATCTCCGCAGTCACCGACCAGATCGGCGGGATCACCGACCGGCTGGCGGCGGCGGTGCAGGGCCAGGAGCGCGCTATCGCCATCATGGAGGAGCACATCGGCACCATCTCCGCCATTGCTGACCGGAACCTGCAAAACGCCAGCGGGACGGAGCAGTCCAGCGGCCTGCTGGCCCGGGAGGCGGAGGCCCTTCGGGCCCAGGTAAGCCGGTTTGTTGTAAAGGAGGAGGAAGAGCAATGAGACGGATTGCGCGTTTGGCGCTGGCTGTGCTGGCGCTGGCTCTGCTGCTGACGGCCTGCGGCGGCGGAAAGAGTCTTCAGGACGGGTACTATACGGCCCAGGCCGCTGAGTTCAGCCATGGCTGGAAGGAGTATATCACCATTATGGTCAAGGGCGGGAGCATCGTCTCCGTGGAGTACAACGCGGAGAACGCCAGCGGCTTTATCAAGAGCTGGGACAACGCCTACATGCAGACCATGCTCCACAGCAACGGCACCTACCCCAACCAGTACACCCGCTACTACGCCGGGCAGCTTCTGGAGGGTCAGGGGGAGGCGGGGATCGACGCCCTGACCGGGGCCAGCTCCTCCCACAGCTCCTTTGAGAAGCTGACGGCGGCGGTGCTGGAGCAGGCCCGGAAGGGTGACTCCAGTGTCGTATCGGTTGACACGTCCCACTAGATCTTAAAAACAAGCCCTATGGCGCCCGGTGTACGCCGGCCCATAGGGCTGTTTTGTACTCTGGGAGGCCATGGTCTAAATGGATCGATACATAGGGATTTCTGTGCCGGCGCGCGGGAAGCGATTGACAGAAGCGGTCTTTCTCCTTATAATAGGGACAAGTCAATCGAAATAACCCGCCAGGAGGTATGCTGCTATGCGCGGAATCCCATCGTCTGTTACCAACATCCGGAAAAAGGTCTTTACCGAGGTGGCCCGTCTGGCCTACGACGGGGCCTATGATCGGATGGAGGAGCTGCCCTATATCATCGTCCCCGGGGAGGAGGCCAAGTACCGGGAATCCATCTTCCTGGAGCGGGCCATCGCCGGGGAGCGGGTCCGGGTGGCCATGGGCCTGCCCCTGCGGCCGGTGGACCAGCGGACCCTGCTCAGCGAGGGCCTCAATGAGAGCGCCATCGCCGAGAAGTATTACGAGCCGCCCCTCATCAACATCATCAACTACGCCTGCCACTCCTGCCCCACCAATCAGTACCGTATCACGGAGTACTGCCAGGGCTGTCTGGCCCAGTCCTGCCGGCAGGTCTGCCCCCGGGACGCCATCCGCTACGTCAACGGCAAGTGCTATATCCGCCAGGACGCCTGCGTCAAGTGCGGCAAGTGCGCCGAGGCCTGCTCCTACCACGCCATTATCCATCTGGAGCGGCCCTGCGCCAAGGCCTGCGGCATGGACGCCATCGACTCCGACGAACACGGCCACGCCAGAATCAACTATGACAAGTGCGTCTCCTGCGGAATGTGCCTGGTGAGCTGTCCCTTCGGGGCCATTGTGGATAAGGGCCAGATCTTCCAGCTCATCAACGCCATCCGCCGGGGGGACCGGGTTGTCGCCATCGTGGCCCCGGCCTTCCTGGGCCAGTTCGGGCCAGAGGCCACCCCCGAGCGCCTGACCGAAGCCATGAAGCGGCTGGGCTTCGCCGGCGTGGCGGAGGTGGCGGTGGGGGCGGACCTGTGCGCCATCGACGAGGCCAAGGACTTCATGGAGAAGGTCCCCGCGGAGCAGCCCTTTATGGCCACCTCCTGCTGTCCCGCCTGGTCCGTCATGGCCAAGAAGCTCTTCCCCCAGTTCAAGGACTATATCTCCATGGCCCTGACCCCCATGGTTCTCACCGCCCGGCTCCAGAAGAAGAAGGACCCGGCGTGCCGGGTGGCCTTCATCGGCCCCTGCGCCGCCAAGAAGCTGGAGGCCAGCCGCCGGACCATCCGCTCCGACGTGGACTTCGTGCTCACCTTCGAGGAGCTCCAGGGGATGTTCGAGGCCAAGGGCGTGGACTTCGCCGCCATTCCCCCCGAGGAAGAGGTCCCCCTCCGCCAGGGCACCGGCGCGGGCCGGGGCTTCGCCGTCACCGGCGGCGTGGCCGGCGCGGTGGTCCAGGCCGTGGAGCGCATGGAGCCGGGCCGGGAGGTGAAGGTGGCCTCCGCCGAGGGGCTCAGGGAGTGCCGGAAGATGCTCACCCTGGCCAAGGCCGGGAAGTACAACGGCTACCTGCTGGAGGGCATGGCCTGTCCCGGCGGGTGTGTAGCCGGCGCGGGGACCATCCAGCCCGTGCCCAAG
The DNA here is from genome assembly GCA_029065305.1 of Oscillospiraceae bacterium. Lineage (GTDB taxonomy): Bacteria > Bacillota > Clostridia > Oscillospirales > Oscillospiraceae > Pelethomonas. The sequence goes on along the minus strand of JAIEIQ010000311.1, from coordinate 3,933 downwards.
TCCGCCGCCGCCGTGGGCAGATACAGCCGGGAGGCGGATAAGCAGAACGCCCTGGACTCCGACTTCACCCCGGAGCTGCCGATGCTGGAGTAGAGGCGGACGACAAAAACAACAAGGAGGCGGCCTATGAACCTGTGGCATGATATCAAGCCCTCCCGGATGCACCCGGAGGATTTTCTGGCGGTCATCGAGATTGAGAAGGGCTCCAAGAACAAGTACGAGATGGACAAGGAGACAGGGGCCCTGCGGCTGGACCGCATCCTCTACACCTCCACCCACTACCCCGCCAACTACGGCTTTATCCCCCGGACCTACGCCGACGACGGGGACCCCCTGGACGTGCTGGTGCTGTGCTCGGAGCCCATCCGGCCCCTGAGCCTGGTGCGGGTGTACCCGGTGGGGTACTTCACCATGCGGGACGGGGGGAAGCTGGACGACAAGATTTTGGCTATCCCCTTTGAGGACCCCATGTACAACAGCTACCACGACCTCCAGGAGCTGCCCCAGCACGTGTCCAACGAGATCAGCCACTTCTTCAGCGTGTACAAGCACCTGGAGCCGGACAAGGACGCGGAGGTGGACAGCGTCCACGGCCGGGCGGAGGCATTGGAGGTCATCCAGCGGGCCTTTGACGAGTATATCGAAACCTTCTGCCGGTAAAACCGGCGGAGCTCCCGGGGAAAATTTTTCCCGGGAGTTTATTTGTTCATATTTCGCTGGTAAACTGGAGAAAACAAAAGGAAACGAGGTCCTATCCATGCGGCAGTTTTTCAGCAAGCTCTCCAGCGCGATCCACAGATTCCTCTACGGGCGCAACGGCACGGACCAGCTGGGCACGGCCATGCTGGCGGCGTACCTGATCCTGTGCGTGCTGCGGATGGCGGCGGTTCTGCTCACCCGCTCCCACCACGCAGCCAATCTGTTCGATCTGGTGCTGACAGTCCTGGCGGCGGTGATCCTCTGGCGGTGCCTGTCGAAAAATTTGGCAAAGCGCAGGGCGGAAAATGCCCGGTTTCTGGCCTGGTGGCAGCCCAAGCGGGCCCGCCTCACCGCCGCCAGGGCCCGGCGGAAGGACAGGGACCACCGCTACTTCCCCTGCAAGAGCTGCGGCGCGGTGTGCCGGGTGCCGGCGGGGAAGGGGAACATTGAGATCACCTGCCCCAAGTGCGGCAATACCCTCCGGGTAAAGAGCTGAAACTATCAAAAAATTCCTCGCAGAAAATTCGATCCTCCGCAGATACTAATTCCGGCGCGTACCACGCGCACAAAAGGAAGGAGGATGGACATGAAGAAAACGGCTCTTTTTGCTGCCGCGCTGGCCCTGGCACTGTCCCTGACGGCCTGCGGAGCCATGGACAACGGCACGGCGGGCAGCGGCATGGACGGCACGGTGGGCGACAGCGGCATAGACCGGTCCGGCAGGGACCGGAGCAGCGGCACCATAGGCGGCGCTGTGGCGGACGGGGCCCGGGACGCGGTGCGGGATGTGGAGCGGGGTGTGGACGACCTGCTGGACACCACGCCCAGAACCACCACCGGGGCCAATACCACCAGCTTCCAGCGGATGCTGGACAACGCCCGGGTCCACGACGTGGACGGGGTTCTGACCGACGGGGAAAACAGCCGCTGGTAAGGCGGCGGACCCGATGAGCGTGAAACACCCTCAAAGCGGACACAGCCCGCTTTGAGGGTGTTTCCTCCGGTTAACGTCCGGCGACAAGCCGGGCCCGGCGGTAATCCGCCCAGTCCAGCTTCTGCCCGCAGCGGTCACAGAAGCGCTGGTGTTCCCGATTTATCGGAACGCGGCATCTGGGACAGAGCGGATAGGCGTCGCCGGAGCGGTAGAGGATCCTCTCCCTGACCGGCATAGGCTGCCGGTAGAGGAGCTCCCCTACGGTCAGCTCTCGTTCCATAGCTTCACCATATCCCAGAACAGCTCCGCGAAACGCTGCTTCCTCTGGCCGCTCAGCTCAGCGATCCCCTCCACAGTGTCCAGCAGCAGCAGGACAATCCTTGGCTGTTCCAAATCGCCCATCCCTGTCAGAAAGACTGCCGGGTCCAAATCCAGCTTTTCCGCCAAGTGAAGGATGGTTTTGAGGCTGGGATTGCCTTTGCCCCTGAGGTATGCCTGAAGCATGGTGCGGGAGATTTCCAGCTCCTCGGAGAATTCCTGAAGGGACATATGCTTTTTCTCCATAGCCAGCCGGATGAGCTCTGCCATGTTCTCCTGCATCTCCACGGTTTTTCGCCTCCCTTCGACAAGATTATACCCGAGGGATGAATGGAAATAAATGTTATTTTATCGTCTGGGCGTGTCAATATAACGACCGGCGGAGCGTGAAAGAAAAGAGGCCGGGTAGCTCCCAGCCTCTTCGTTACAGTCCCTTCAGGTCCTCCACACTGATCTTCCCCTGCTCTGTCTCAAAGGCTTTGATCCGCTCTTTACAGGCCCACTCGATCTCCTTAATGCGGGAGCGGCCGTAATATTTGCTGATATAGGTCATCTTGAGAGCAATCTCCTCATCCAAGGGCATGGTAAACTTTATTTCCATATGTATCACCTCTTGGATATTTTAACCGATCTTCACCGGTTTGGGATTGGTTCAGTATTGAATCGGTGACAATAAAATAAAATTATTCTGCCGGACCCTCCATAGCGGAAGGCCCGGCAGAAGCTGCGTCATATCTCGTACCAGCGGATCTCGTTGGCCGCCAGGTCCAGGCGGAAGCTGGACCCGTCGCCCCGGAAGACCGTGGTGGACTGGGGCTCGTAGGTGTTGTTGACCACACAGTATTTCCCGCTCTCCACATAGGCGTGGACATCCACACGGTAGTTGGAGGACAGCCAGCGGTTCAGCTGCTCCTCCCCATGGGCGCTCCACAGCACAGCCCGGTGGAGCAGGCGGCTGTTGGCGAAGCTGTAGGGCAGGCCGGAGAGATACACCGCCCGTCCCGCGCCGAACTCGTTCACCGCCAGCTGGACCTCCCGGTCCCGCTGGACCAGCACCTGGGCGCCCTCTAGGGCGTACATGCTCTTTTTCCCCTCGCCGAAGTCCACGGGGCCCTCGCAGTCCGCCAGGATGAAGTGGTCCGGGTGCTCCTCCCAGTTATACTTGTCGTAGCCCAGGGTGAAGCCGGTCTCCTTCTCCACCCCCAGCACGCCGGCCAGCTGGAGGTATCGGCCCTGGTACTGGTGGCCGGAGGGCTCCCCTACGCCGATGAAGCCGCCGCCGTTCCAGACAAAGCGCTTCACCGCGGTGGAGACAGCCGGGTCCTCCCAGATCGCGCCGCCGGTGTGGGCCGTGTCGCCGTCGCCCACGTTGATGAGCACATCCACGCCCTCCAGAACCTGTGGGTCCGCCTTCAGGTCGTCGAAGCTGAAGAACTTTACGTCAAAGGGCGCTCCCGACAGGGCCTCCATGACCCCGGCGTAGGAGTAGTTCTGCTTCTGGTACAGGGCGTGGTGGACCATGTGGCAGCCCCAGGACCGGGCCCTGCCCCAGCTGTTGAGCACCGCCACGGTTTTCACACAGTAGGGCTTTGCCCCGCCGATGTTGGCGTAGAGCTCCCGGAACTCCCGGCACACGCTCTCCACGTAATCGATAAACGCCGGGAACTGGCAGGCCAGCTTCAGATAGCCCCCGTAGCCGATGCGGTCGATGGGCTTGCGGAGGATGGCCCGCCGGGCCGTAACCCAGTTCTCCTTGGCCTCCCGGACGGGGTCCCCCCCCTCGTGGAAGGTGTCCGGGAAGAAGTAGGGCAAAAACCGGCCCTCCGTGTACTTCACCCCGGGGATATCGGAGATGAGCCGCAGAGTGGAGCCGTTGCCCACGCTGCCCACCACCGCGTCCAGGCCGATGGACTTGAACTCGTCCATATAGGGCTCGGTGCCGATGAAGTGGTCGCCCAGGAACATCATGGCCTCCTTGCCCA
>JAIEIQ010000310.1 GCA_029065305.1 Oscillospiraceae bacterium | reverse complement strand
GTCCAGAACCTGCTCCAGATCCCCCCGGACCACCCTGGTCTCCGGCAGAACCTGAGGTCCCGACCGAGTGGTCAGCACCAGGGCCCGTCCCACCCGCAGGCGTAGCTCCTCCGCCTCCGCCTTCTCCCGCCGGCACAGCGCCAGGGCCGCTCCCCGCAGCCGGACCGGCAGCAGACGGCAGGCGTCCTCGTACCGGGCGGCGGCGTATTCCTCTGTCATGGCATCCCCTCCCCTTCGTGTAGTTCACTCTATGAGGGGTTGTCCCAGAATATGCCCGGGCTGGAAAAGAAAAGTGTGCAGCTGTCCCGCCGATTATCCCCCTTGCGTTCCGCCCGGAAAGGTGGTATATTTGTGTCAAATCCTTAACAAAGTGAGGACATAATATGGATATGCAAACCCTGCGGGCGAAGCTGGACGAGGCCCGCTATATCTGCGGCGAGGACGTGGCTACCACCCTGCTGGTGGCCCTGACGCTGGGCCGGCCCCTGCTCATCGAGGGCGCGGCCGGCGTGGGCAAGACGGAGATCGCCAAGGTCATGGCCGGGGCCCTGGACCGGGAGCTGGTCCGCCTCCAGTGCTATGAGGGCCTGGACGAGAGCAAGGCCCTCTACGAGTGGAACTACCAGAAGCAGCTGCTGGCCATCCAGATCGACCGGGACCGGAAGGAGGCGGCGGAGCTGACCCGCTCCCTCTTCAGCGACAGCTACCTTCTGGAGCGTCCCCTGCTGAAGTCCATCCGGTCGGAAAAGCCGGTGGTGCTGCTCATCGACGAGATCGACAAGGCGGACGAGGAGTTCGAGGCGTTTCTCCTGGAGCTCCTCTCGGAGATGCAGGTCTCCATCCCGGAGGTGGGAACCCTGCGGGCCAAGAGCGTGCCCTTCGTGGTGCTCACCTCCAACCGCTCCCGGCCCCTCAGCGAGGCCCTGCGGCGGCGCTGCGCCTATCTGTACCTCCAGTACCCGGATTTGGAGAAGGAGATCGCCATCATCCGGGCCAAGCTGCCCAACGCCAACGAGCACCTGGCTGTCCAGGTGGCGATGGCGGTGAAGAGCCTGCGGGAGAACGAGGCCGTTTTGAAAAAGCCCTCCATCGCCGAAACCCTGGACTGGGTATCCGCCCTGGAGGCCCTGGGCGTCAGCGATCTGACCCCCGAGGCCATGGAGCGGACCCGGGGCTTTGTGCTCAAAAACAGCGAGGACCTGGGCCAGCTCTCTGCCGCCCAGGAGCACCAGTGCTCCTGCGGCCACGGGGAGGGCCGCGCCTGCGGCTGCCGCCATCACGACCACGGAGGGGCCGGCCAGTGACGGAGCGGTTTGTCTATCTGGAGAAGCTGACGGAGTTCTCCGCCATTCTCCGGCAGGAGGGGCTGGCGGTGGGGCCGGGGGAGACGGCGGACGCCTGCGCCGTGCTGACGGCAATGGGCCTGGAGGACCGGGGGACCGTCCGGGCGGCGCTGTGCGCCGTGTACGCCAAGAGCGCGGCGGAGCAGACCGCCTTCCGCCGGGCCTTCGACAACTTCTTCGTCAGCCTGGACCGGAAGCAGGCCCTTCTGTCCCAGCAGCGGCAGGAGGCCGAGGAGCTCTCCCGCCGCCGCCGGGAGGCGGAGCAGGAGCTCCAGTATAACGGGAAGCCCATGGACCTGCGGGACGAGCTCCGGGAGGTCTATGTCCGGATGCCCGAGGACAAGCGGGCCTACCTCCGGGAGCTGATGGAGCGCACGAAGGGCAACATCGAGCGCAACCCCCAGCTCTACAGCAGCTTCATCCACTCGGTGTTCGCCAAGTACCTGCTGGAGCAGCAGATGGTCATGGAGGACGCCGCCGTGGGCGGGGACGAGGTGGACCCGGAGCTCGCCCTCCTCTACCGGGATATCTCCCAGTTCAAGGACGCGGAGATCCCCCGGGCCACGGCCCTGGTGGCCCAGCTCACCGCCCAGATGAACGCACAGCTCTCCCAGCGGCGGCAGAGCCAGGGGCACAGCGGCAAGCTGGACTTCAAGCGCACCATCCGGAAGGGGCTGGAGACCGGGGGCGTGCCCTGCCGCCTGGCCTTCCGGAAAAAACGGAAGAGACGGCGGCGGCTGGTGCTGCTGTGTGACGTGTCCAGCTCCATGCTCCAGTTCTCCGAATTCGCCCTGCGGTTTATCCAGTCTCTGTCGGTGGTGTCGGACTTCTCCCGGACCTTCCTCTTCTCCGAGGGGGTGCGGGAGGTGGACGCCTTCTCCATGCAGAGCATGGAGACCTTCCGGGGCTATGTCCGCTCCTGCGGGCTCTACGGCAAGGGGACGGATCTGGGCACGGCTTTGGAAGCCCTGTGCACCCTGCGGCCCGCGCCCCTGGGGCCGGGGACCACGTTGCTGATTCTCTCGGACACCAAGACCATCGACCTGCCCCGGGCAGTCCGCTCCCTGGCGGAGGCCAAGCGGCAGGCGGGAAAGGTTCTCTGGCTCAACCCCATTCCGGAGAGCAAGTGGCCCTATGTGGGGAGCATCCAGACCATCTCCATGCTGTGCAAAATGCTGCCCTGCGCGACGCTCAACGATCTGGCCCGGGCCTGCCGGGGGGCGGTGGGGTTGTAAGGCGCGGAGAAGCGGGGGGGGGGGGGGGGGGGGGCGGGGGGCCCCCCCCCCCCCCCGAGAAAAAAAAAAAACAAACCAGAAGGGGGGGCCCGCAGACACCCCCC
>JAIEIQ010000031.1 GCA_029065305.1 Oscillospiraceae bacterium | reverse complement strand
GGCAGTACGTGACCGGGGCCTGCGTCAACGCGGTGCTGGCGGTGGCGGCGCTGGTGGTGGGGCTGTGGAGCGGCGTTGCGGCGGCGTTGCTGTCGCCGGTGTTCGCCTTCCTGCTGGGCATCGGGCCCCAAGTGCCTCAGGTGGTCCCGGCCATCATGGCGGGGAATCTGGTCTTCGTGGTACTCCTGGCCCTGCTGGAGGGAGGCGCGGCATCGTCCCTGTGGCGGCGCGGCGCGGCGTGGCTCGCATCCGCGGCGGCGAAATTCGGCGCGTTGTACCTGCTGGTGGTGAAACTGCTGTGCGCGGTGGTCCCTTTGAAGGAGCCCCAGGCGGCGATGCTTACGGCCATGTTCTCGTACCCGCAGCTGGCGACTGCCCTGGCGGGCGGAGCCGTCGCGCTGATGCTGGCGCCGCCGCTGAGGAGGGCGCTGAAACGATAATGAGATCAAGCAGAGGCGGCTCCCAGGAGCCGCCTCTGCTTTGGCGTCCGGAGATGTCAGTCTCCGGGCGTTCTTTTGCCCGCTGCGGCTGCGGAGAAAATTTTTTCCGATCCCTGCGTCGATTCCCCTCCTCAAAACGTATATACCATACGGAAGGTGGTGAGCCCCGTGGACCAAGAGCAAAAATTGATACGTGCCATCCAGCGGCGGGGCTCCCGCCGGGCGGCGGAGGAGCTGGTGGATGCCTACTATGATGAGATCTACCGCTTTGCCTGCCGACAGACGGGAGACCGGGAGGATGCCATGGATCTGACCCAGAACATTTTTCTGGCGGTCCTCCGGGCTCTGTCCACCTATGACAGGAGGAGGGCGGGCTTTCGCACCTGGCTCTACCGGATCGCCGCCAACAAGGCCGTGGACGCCCGCCGCCGGGCGGGGCCGGTGACGGTCCCCATCGACGAGCTGGACCTCCCGGCGGCGGAGGACTTCGCCATGGCCGTTCAGGACCGGGAGCTGCTGGAGCGGATCGAGTCCTATGTCTCCGGTCTGGACCCGGGGATACAGGCGGTATTCCGGCTGCATCTCTACGGGGAGAAGTCCTTCCCGGAGATCGCAGCCATTCTGGACCAGTCCGAGAGCGCCGTAAAAAGCCAGTATTACCGCCTGCTGGGACGGCTGAGAAAGGAGTTTGACCCCAATGGATAAAAAGGATCACATCCCCATGCCCACCCCTATGGAGCGGCGCGCCGCCATCCGCCGGATCGCGGAAGAGGGTCTTGCGGATACCGCGCCCGCCTGGAGGAGCCTGCCGCTGTCCGCACTGGTGTTCGGGGTGGAGGACTGCCTGTTCATGGCGGCGCTGCTGGGACTGCTGCCTCTGGCGCTGCTGACGCTTCCCGCCAGGCTTCTGGCGGAAAAGCTGCCCCTGACGCTGTTCCTCTCCGCGCCGCTGCTGTATGCCGCCGCCCATCTGCTGACCATGTGGAAGGAATCCCAGTGCGGCACACTGGACTGGAAGCGGACCTGCCGTCTGTCCCTGCAAACACTGACCGCCCTGCGGATGGGGATCTTCGGCGGGGCGGCGGTGCTGGTGTGCGTACCGGTGGACCTGCTGCTGTGGCATTTCAGCGGACAGGCTATGCCTCTGGGCCGGGCTCTGGCGGTGTCCTTCTCCAGCCTGTTTCTCCACGCGGCACTGTCTCTGGTCTGCCGGGAGGGCCGGCGGGGCTGGGCGGTCACCCTGGCCCTCTGGTTTCTGCTGGACGGCCTCCTGACCGTCTGGGAGGCGCGCGCCCATTTCCTGCCGGTGGTCCCCACCGCCGTATTCTGTCTGCTGGCCGGGGCCGGGCTGGCCGCCGCCCTGTTCCGGCTGCATACCATCCTGCGCCAACCCCAAAAAGGAGGAATATTATATGCTCAGCGTTGAACACGTCACCAAAAAATACGGCAGTTTTACCGCACTGGAGGATATCTCCCTCACCTTCACCCCTGGGGTTTTCGGGCTGCTGGCCCCCAACGGGGCGGGAAAAACCACCCTCATCAAGATGCTCACCACCCTGCTGTTCCCGACCTCCGGCCAGATACTGTGGAACGGCGAGGATATTCATGCTCTGGACGAGGCCTATCGGGGCCTGCTGGGCTACCTGCCTCAGGAGTTCGGGTACTACCCCCACTACAGCCCCCGGCAGTTCCTGCGCTACGCCGCCGCCCTCCAGTGCGTCCCCCGCCGGGAGGCGGAGGAGCGCATTGAGAGCCTGCTGAAGCTGGTTGGGCTGGAGGACGCGGCGGGTAAGAAAATGCGCCAGTTCTCCGGCGGAATGCTCCAGCGGGTTGGCATCGCCCAGGCCATGATTAACGACCCTCAGCTTCTCATACTGGACGAGCCCACCGCCGGACTGGATCCCCGGGAGCGGGTCCGGTTCCGGAACCTCATTCACTCCCTGGCTGCGGAACGGACCGTGATCCTTTCTACCCACATCGTCTCCGACATTGAGACCATCGCCGGACAGATCGTCATGTTCCGGGACCACAGGCTCTACTGCTGCGACAGCCCCGCCTCCATCTGCTCCCGGTTCCAGGGCAAGGTGTTCGAGGTCCCGGCGGGGGCGGCGCTGGAGCCGGGACAGTTCCTGCTCAGCGAGCGGCAGGGGGAGCAGGGGCCCATCCTGCGCCTGCTGTGCGACACCCCGCCTGCGGACGGCGTCCCTGTGACGCCGGGGCTGGAGGATGCGTTCCTGGCCATCTACCGGGAGGGCGCGGCATGACGCTTCTGGGATACGAGTGGCGCAAGCTGGCCCGGATGCCGGTACTGTGGGCCGTTCTGACACTGTGCGCCATTTTCAACTGCACGCAAATGCTGGAGATCGCACCCTATATCGACCTGTTCAACGAAGCCGGTGAAGCGGCCTCCCAACTGGGACAGCGGGTGGACGAGGATTTCCTGACGGGTCTGCGGCAGAGGGAGCAGACCTCCTATCGGGACGCCCTGCTGGAGGCTGTGGAGGGGATGGAGAACGTTTTCGAGACGCTGGATATCCAGGTGTTGTCGGCGTACTACGAAAAATATATGGACAGCTCCCCCCTGGCCCAAAGCCTTATGGCCTGGAAATACGACATGGCGGAGGAGCGGGCCGCTCATCTGGCCCGGACCGGCGCAGCCATGGACCTGTATGCCGGGCCTGTGACCACCCAGGTCCATCAGTTCCTCTTCGGCAACCTTCTGCTGAAGGTCCTGATGGAGAGCGTGGTCCTGGGAATGCTGTCCATGCTGTACCTGCTGGGATACGAGGACATCCAGCGC
>JAIEIQ010000309.1 GCA_029065305.1 Oscillospiraceae bacterium | reverse complement strand
GGGTACTTCCGGGCGGCGGCGGAGCGGGGCTGCGACGCCTTTGTGACCGCCGATGTGAAATACGACCAGTTTTTGGACGCGAAGGAGCTGGGCCTCACCCTGGTGGACGCCGGCCACTTCCCCACAGAGGACGTGGTGTGCGGCGTGGTGGCGCGGTATCTGGCGGAGCGGTTCCCAGAGCTGACCATACGGAAATCCTCCTCCCACCGGGAGGTCATTGAATACGACGTGTAAGGAGAGTAGAAGCTATGTCCGGACATTCCAAATGGCATAATATTCAGAAGACCAAGGGCGCGGCGGATGCCAAGCGCTCCCAGGCGTTCACCAAGATCGCCCGGGAGATCATCGTGGCGGTGAAGGAGGGCGGCAGCGGCGACCCCAACAACAACTCCCGCCTCGCCACCGTCATCGCCAAGGCCAAGGCGGCCAACATGCCCAACGACAACATCAAGCGCACCATCGACAAGGCCCTGGGGGCCGGCAACAGCGACAACTTCGAGAAGGTGGTCTACGAGGGCTACGGCCCCAGCGGCGTGGCGGTGATTGTGGAGGCCCTGACGGACAACCGCAACCGCACCGCCCCAGAGGTCCGCCACCTCTTCGACAAGTACGGCGGAAACATGGGGGCCTCCGGCTGCGTGAGCTGGAGCTTCGACCGGAAGGGCGTCATCGTCATCGACAACGAGGATGGGGATCTGGACGAGGAGACGGTGATGATGGACGCCCTGGACTGCGGCGCGGCGGACTTTGAGGCCGACGGGAGCATCTTTGAGATCACCACCGAGCCCGACGATTTCAATGCCGTCACCGCCGCCCTGGAGGCGAAGGGCTATGTGTTTGCCGGGGCGGCTATTGAGATGGTGCCCCAGAACTACATTAAGCTCACCAGCGAGGACGACATCAAGAATATGACCAAGATGATCGACCTCCTGGAGGACAACGACGACGTGCAGAACGTCTGGCACAATTGGGAGCAGGAGTAATGGAAGCCCCCCGGCCATGAGGCCGGGGGACTTTTTCCGTGTGAGCGCCTATGCCTGAAGCGCCTGGTACAGCCCGTCCGCCAGCGCGGCCAGCTCCTCCATGCCCAGCGCCTCCCCGCGGATGCTGCCCGGCAGGCCGCAGGCGGCGATAACCTCCCCGACAGCGGCCTTGTCCAGCTCGCCGAAGGCCGAGGCCAGACTGTTGGACAGGGTTTTCCGCCGCAGGGCGAAGGCCCCCCGCACCGTCCGGAAGAAAAATTCCTCCCCGCAGTCCGGATTCACCGCCGGGGCGCTCCGCGCCTTGCATCGGACCACCGCCGACGTCACCTTCGGCGCAGGGATGAAGCAGGCGGAGGGCACGTCGAAGAGGACCTCCGGCTGGGTGTGGTACTGCATGTAGACGGAGAAAGCGCCGTAGTCGGCGGTCCCGGGCCGGGCGGCAATCCGCAGGGCCACCTCCCGCTGGACCATCACCGTGACGGCCTCAAAGCGGCGGGCCTCGACAAGGGCCCGGAGCACCGGCGTGGTGATGTTGTAGGGCAGGTTGGCGCAGACCAGGGGCCGCAGGCCCTGGAATTTTTGGTCCACCAGCGATCGCAGGTCCAGCCGCAAAACGTCTCCGGGCACCAGCTCGAAGTTTTCCGCGCCGTCCATTGTCTCCGCCAGCACCGGCAGGAGCGCCCGGTCCAGCTCCACGGAGACGACTTTTCCCGCCAGGGCGCACAGCTCCCGGGTCAGACATCCCACCCCGGGGCCGATCTCCAGCACGCCGTGGGCGCTGTCCGCCCCGCTGGCGGCGGCGATCTCCCGGGGGACCCAGTCCGCCACAAGAAAATTCTGCCCCATGGACTTTGAGAAGCGGAAGCCGTGCCGGCCCAGCAGGGCCCGGACCTCCCGGATATCGCACAGATTCATGGCCTGTTCTCCTTTTTTGTAAAAAACGGGTGGCAAAAGCGGTTTTGGTGTGGTATAATCACCCGGCAGACTGCGAGAGGGGGAGAGCCGGTATGCCGGAGCTTTTGAAAATGTATCTGATTATCTGTCCGCTGATCTTCCTGGGGAGCTTCGTGGACAGCGTGGCCGGAGGCGGGGGGCTCATCACCCTGCCGGCCTACATGATGGCGGGGGTGCCCGTCCACTTCGCCGCCGGAACCAACAAGGTGGTGGCGGGCTGCGGCGCGGCCACCGCCACGGTGAAATACTTCCGCAGCGGCAAGATGCGGATCCGCCCGGCCCTGGGGGCCGCAGTGGGGGCGCTCATCGGGGGCTATATCGGGGCGGAGATCGCCAAGCTCCTCAGCGACGGACTGCTCAAGGGGCTGATGCTGGTGGCCCTGCCGGTGGTGGCGGTATTTTTGGTGCTCAAAAAGGACTTTGGCCAGGAGACCGGGGAGAAGGTGTACAGCCCCCGCTATGAGGCGGGGGTCAGCGTAGCCATCGGCCTGCTCATCGGCTGCTACGACGGGATGATCGGCCCCGGAACGGGGACCTTCATGATCATGTGCTTCACCGCCCTGCTGGGGATGGACATGGTGACGGCCTCCGGCTGCTCCAAGGTGGGAAATCTGGCCTCCAACGTCGCGGCGGCGGCATCGTTCATCGTGGGCGGGAAGGTCATGTGGGTCCTGGTGGCGCCCGCCGCCGTCTGCAGTATGATCGGCGGCTACTGCGGCTCCCGGTACGCCATCCGGGGCGGCAGCAAGAAAATCCGGGGGATGATCTTTATCGTCCTGGGGATGATGTTCGCGAAGATGATCTACGATCTGTGGTTGGGCTGATCACAGCAGCTCCCCAAAGCCGTAGATATACTGATCGCAGATCTCCCGCATATCCGGCTCCGTCTCCCGGAAATAGTTGTCGTAAACCCCAACCACCGTCATTCCGGCGGCTTTCGCCGCCTTGCAGGCGGAGAGGGAGTCGTCAAAGAGGACGCACTCCCGGGGCTGGACCCCCAGCAGCTCCGCCGCCTCCCGGAAGATCCTCGGGGACCGCTTGTCCACCCCCAGATCCTGGGCGTAGATGACCCGCTCAAAATAGGGGTGCAGCTCGTGGTGGACCAGGGACGCCTCGCAGTGCTCAGGCACGCAGGCGGTGAAAATAGCCATCCGGTGTCCCGCCGCCCGGCAGCGGTCCAGATACGCCCGCACATGGGGCTTGAGCTCCACCGTGCGCCCGTACTGACCGGCCGCCAGGTCCATGAGCTCCGCAATGATTGCCTCGCAGCTCTCCTCCCGCT
>JAIEIQ010000308.1 GCA_029065305.1 Oscillospiraceae bacterium | reverse complement strand
CCTCAAGGCCGCCCTTTTTCACCTTCCCCTTTCGGGCCGACTCCATGATCTAAAAGCTCATGTTAGGGTCCAGCCCCTTGGAAATGAGGTACAGCATGATATCGTCACGGCACCCCACCGTCTCCGTAACGGAGGCGGTGCCGTTGACAATCAGTTCCCGGGCGTTGCCCAGCCACACGTCGGTGCCGTGGGAGAAGCCGGACAGCCGCACCAGGGTGTTGAAGTCCTTGGGCTGGGTGTCCATCAGCATCTGCCGGGTGAACTTGGTGTTGAACTCCGGTATGGCTACCGCCCCGGTGGGGCCCAGGATCTCGTCGTCCTCGAAGCCCAGGGCCCTGCTGGTGGTGAACAGGCTCATGGTATCCGGGTCGTCCAGGGGGATCTGCCGGGCGTTGACCCCGGTGAGGTCCTCCATCATCCGGACCATGGACGGGTCGTCGTGGCCCAGCATGTCCAGCTTGAGGAGGTTGTCCTCCATGCAGTGGTATTCAAAATGGGTGGTGATGATGTCGCTGTCGGCGGCGTCCGCCGGGTGCTGGACCGGGCAGAAGTCCTCCACGTCCAGATCGTCCGGCACCACCACCAGTCCACCAGGGTGCTGTCCGGTGGTCCGCTTCACCCCCACGCAGCCCAGGGCCAGCCGGCTCTCCTCGGCGTGGCCGGGGTTCAGCTCCCGCTTCTCCAGGTACTTCTTCACATACCCGTAAGCGGTTTTCTCCGCCACGGTGCCGATTGTCCCCGCCCGGAACACCTGGGTCTCACCGAACATCTCAATGGCGTGGCGGTGGGCCTGGGCCTGGTATTCTCCGGAAAAGTTCAGATCGATATCCGGCACCTTGCCGCCGCCGTAGCCCAGGAAGGTCTCAAAGGGGATGTCGAAGCCGTCCTTGACATACTTCGTCCCGCACTCCGGGCAGTCCTTGTCCGGCATATCCGCCCCACAGCCATAGGAGCCATCCAAAATAAACTCGTTGTGCTTGCACTTGGGGCAGCGGTAGTGGGGCGGCAGGGCGTTGACCTCGGTGATGCCGGACATATAGGCCACCAGCGAGGACCCCACAGACCCTCGGGAGCCCACCAGATAGCCGTTCTCCAGGGACCGCTGGACCAGCTTCTGGGCGGACATGTAGACCACGTCGTACTTCCCCAGGATGCCCCCCAGCTCGATGTTCAGCCGGTCTACAATCAGACTGGGCGGGTCCTCACCGTAGAGCTCGTGGACCTTGTCCCACACCAGGCGGTTCAAATCCTCCTCGGAGTTCTCCAGCCGGGGCGGGAACAGCTTCCCCTTGGGCAATAGGTCGAAGGTCTCTACCTGATCGGCGATGGCCCGGGTGTTGGTGACCACCACCTCCATGGCCTTCTCCTCCCCCAGGTAGGCAAACTCCTCCAGCATCTCATCAGTGGTGCGGAAATAGATGGGCAGAGGGGAGTCGCAGTCGGCGAATTTCTTGGTATCCAGCAGAATATGGCGGAAGATCTCGTCCTCCGGATCCAGGAAGTGGACATCCCCGGTGGCGCACACCGGCTTGCCCAGCGCCTCCCCCAAGCGGACCACCGTGCGGTTCCACTCCCGGAGCTCCTCCTCATCCTTGGCCTTGCCGTCCCGGAGCATGAAGGCGTTGTTGCACAGGGGCTGAATCTCAAGGTAGTCGTAAAAGGAGGCGATGCGCTGGAGCTCCGCCCAGTCCTTGTCCTCCACCACCGCCTGGAACAGCTCCCCCGCCTCGCAGGCGGAGCCCACGATCAGGCCCTCCCGGTGGGCGATGAGCTCGTGCTTGGGGATGATGGGAAAGCGCTTGAAGTATCGCAGGTTGGACATAGAGATCAGCTGATAGAGATTTTTCAGCCCAACCTTGTTTTTCGCAATCAGAATGATATGCCGGGGCTTCCGGTTGGCGTGGCCCTTGGAGCGCAGGGCCGGCATAGCGGGATTGATCGCCTGGAGGGAGTGGACGTCCAGCTCCTCCTCCAACTTTTTGAAGAAGTGGGGCAGAAAGAGGCCGCAGGTGGCCGCGTCGTCGCTGGCCCGGTGGTGCTGGAAGGCCGGGAGCTTCAGGTGCTCCGCCACAATATCCAGCTTGAACTTCCCCAGCTCCGGCAGCAGGTTCTGTGCCAGAATCAGGGTATCCACGTAGGTGGGGCTGAACTCCAGACCCGCCTGACGGCACCCCTCCCGGATAAAGCCGATGTCGAACTCCGCGTTGTGGGCCGCCAGAGGCCGGTCCCCCACAAAGTCCAGAAATGCCCGCAGGGCCTCCGCCGGCTTGGGCGCGCCCTGGAGCATCTGGTCGGTGATTCCGGTGAGGGCGATGATCTCCGGGGTCAGGTGCCGCTCCGGGTCCACAAAGGTCTGGAAGCGGTCCCCGATCTCCCCGTTTTTGATGATCACAGCGCCGATCTCGGTGATAGCCTCCTGCTTCACCTTCAATCCGGTGGTTTCAATATCGAAGGCCACATACTCGTCGGAGAAGGACGCCTCCCCCTCCCCGTGGACGGCGATGCGGTCGTCCAGGTTGTTGACGAAGTAGCCCTCCATGCCGTAGAGAATCTTGATATCCTTGGCGGAGTGCCACGCGTCGGGGAAGCCCTGGGCCACGCCGTGGTCTGTGATGGCGATAGCCGGGTGGCCCCACGCCTCCGCCCGCTTGACCAGATTCTTGTCGGAATCCTCCTTCTTGGTGCTCAGAGAGGAGAGGGCGTCCATGTTGGAGAAAGTGGTGTGGGCATGGAGCTCCACCCGCTTGACCTCGGCGGTGTCCTGGCGCAGCTCACAGGGGTATGTCATGATGCTTTGAGGCTCAATATAGATGTCACTGCCGTCCCGGCTGAGCTTGACATAGCCCTGCACCTTGACCCACATGCCGGGCTTTACGTCCTTTTTGAGCTTGGACGTCTCCTTCGCCTCCAGCTTCTTTATCACCCGAACGGAGGTCTGAAAATCCGTCATATCAAAGGTGAGGCAGAACTCCCCGGCCCGCCACGTCTCGTAGAAGTCGGCAGAAAAGACCCTTCCCGCCACCACTACGCTCCCCATTTTGAAGTTGAGGCCGGTCATGGGCTGGACCTCCTTCTTGATGGGGAAGCCCATGATGACCTCGTTCCCTCCGCTTTTGGCGCTGGACTGGACGGGGGCGGAGACAGTCTGGTGGATGGAGACCTTCTCCAGATCGTAGGCCGCGGCGACCGCGGCGGAGATCCTGTCCTTCCCCTCCCCCAGATCCACTGTGGTGGTCAGAGCCATGGCCAGGGTCCGCTTCTCCCGCTCCACCTCCACGGCGGTCAGGCAGGCCCCCTCCAGGGCCAGCCGATCCTCCCAGGGGAGGGTCAGGGTTGTGAAGAGTTCAAAAAATGGTATCTTTTGCAGCATAGTTCCCTCTCAAAGTTATGTACTCCGCTACGGTAGCTTCGCAATCTCCTCCATCAGCGCGTCCACCAGCTTCTCCTGGGGCACCTTTCGGAGGATCTCTCCCCTGCGGAAGAGGAGGCCCTCCCCCTTCCCGCCGGCAATGCCCACATCGGCGGCGGCGGCCTCGCCGGGGCCGTTCACCGCGCAGCCCATAACCGCTACGGTAATGGGCTTGGTACAGCCGGCCAGACGCCGCTCCACCTCCTGGGCGATGGGGATCAGATCGATATTCGTCCGCCCGCAGGTGGGGCAGGAGATCAGATTGGGTCCCTCCTGCCGCAGGCCGGCGGCGAGCAGGATCTTCTTGGCGGCGTATATCTCCTCCACCGGGTCGGCGGTCAAGGTCACCCGCAGGGTATCCCCGATGCCCAGGCACAGCAGACCGCCGATGCCCATGGCGGATTTGACCATCCCCATATCCGGGGTCCCCGCCTCCGTGACCCCCAGGTGGAGGGGGTAGGCACATTTTTTGCTCAGCAGCCGGTACGCGCCGATGGTCACGGGAACAGAGGAGCATTTGACGGAGATGCAGATATCCGTAAAGTCGAATTTTCCAGCAGGGCGGCGTGGCCCAAGGCGCTCTCCGCCAGAGCCTCCGCCGTGGCCCCGCCGTGCTTCTTCAGCAGCTCCTTCTCCAGGGAGCCGCCGTTGACGCCGATGCGGATGGGAATTCCGTTGGTCCGGCAGGCGTCCGCCACCGCCTTCACCCGGTCCTCCCCGCCGATATTGCCGGGGTTGATCCGGATTTTGTCGATCCCCTGGCCCACGCACTCCAGGGCCAGCTGATAGTCAAAGTGAATGTCGGCTACCAGGGGGATATGGATTCGGCTTTTGATCTGCCCTATGGCCCGCGCCGCCGCCATATCCGGTACGGCCACCCGTACAATCTCACAGCCCGCCGCCTCCAGGGCTTGGATCTGGTCTACAGTGGCGGACACATCGTCCGTTTTCGTACTGCACATGGACTGGATGGAGACCCGCGCGCCGCCCCCCACGGGAACGACGCCCACTTGAATCCGCTTTGTCATCTCTATTTCACCAGCTTCATAATGTCGTTGAAGGTTACAAAGGCGCTCAGGGCCATCAGCAGGGCGAAAAACACCAGATTGATGACCGCCTCATACCGGACGGGGATTTTCCGCCGGAACAGTTTTTCTGAGACAGTGGAAACCACCAGAAACAGGATGTGTCCGCCGTCCAGGGCCGGGATGGGCAGAAGGGTAAACACCGCCAGATTGACGCTGATCATAGCCCCCAGGTAAAGGATATTCTCCAGTGCGTCCTGAACGCTGGCGCTCTGCTGGCCTACCTCGTTGATGGTGGAGACAATGCCCACCGGGCCATTCAGGTCCTTCACCCCGGCGTTGCCGGTGATCAGCTCCTGGAGGCTGTAGCGGACAATGCGGACAAAGTCGATGGTGTTCAGCCACGTCATTTTCAGCTTTGCCCCGAAGGTCGCCTCCTCCAGTCCGCCGAAGGTGAGGCCAAAGCCCATATAGGTTCCGTTTCCGTCCGGGCTGGTGTACTCCCGCTGAACCATGGGGAAATCGTCGAGGACCACCTTCTCCCCGCCTCGGAGGACCACCAGGTCAAAGCCCTGGCCGCTGCCCCGGGAGAGGAAGATGCTCACGTCACTGAAGATATAGATCCGCTCCCCATCGATGGAGTACAGGACATCCCCGGCCATCAGGCCGTCCTCCCCCTCCAGAGGGAACTCCGGGGCGAAGCCTGTGATCTCCGCCGTGCGGAAGGCCCCCGCCCCCGCGTAGAGGATGAAGATAAACACGACGCCCACCACCAGATTCATAATCGCTCCGGCGGCAAAGACCAGGACCTTTTTCCAAAAGCCCTGGTTGCCCAGGCTGTGGGGGTCGTCGGACTCCTCCTCTTCCCCCTCCATGGCGCAATAGCCCCCGATGGGCAGCGCCCGGACGGAGAACTGGGTCCCCTTTCTCCCCTTCTTTTTCCAGAGGGCCGGCCCCATGCCGATGGAGAACTCCTTCACCGTCACGCCGCACAGCCGCGCCGCGATAAAGTGCCCCCACTCGTGGGCCGCAATGAGCAGGCCGAACAACAGAATTGCCAGGATAATATACATAGAAATGTGTCCCTTCTTTGCCAGTGTTGGCGGATCAAACCCGCTCAGACGAAAAACAAAACAATACCAAACAGAACCAAAAACACACCCCCGGCCCGATTAAAGAACAGCGCCGCCTCCGAGGGCTCCGCGTTCCTGTACCGCCAGCCGTGGCTAAGATACCACACCGCCTTCGGCGCCAGGGCGTTAAAGGCCCCCAGTGCAGCCAGCAGCATCCCCAGCAGGGGACTGCCGCTCCGCTCCCGACCGCTCCGGGAGCCGCCCCCCAGGGCATCCGCCAGATCACTGGGCGATATGTTCGGATCCCAGTCGTCGCTCCCCCCTCCATAGCCTGTATTCCCCGACTGCGCCCAAAAGCTGGTGGAGCCGTCCGGGGCAGTGAAGGTTGCCGAATAGCCGCCTCCGCCGGAGGACTGGATATCAAAACCGTAGACTACCCCCTCATAGGCAATGGTCCCGTTCTCGCCGTCTATGGTATACGTTCTGCCATAGCGCTCGACCGTGCGGACCGAACCGCCGCTCCCCTGCTTTGTACAGGAGCAGAGCAGCAGGAGAACCGCCGCGATGACCAGAGATTTTTTCATGAAAGTCCCCTTTTTACGCACTCCCTCGCCTTCCGGTCTGCTTCCAGTATATCCTCCAGGCTTGGATGATATTTCACCGAAATTTGGGACAACGCTCTCTCCACCAGCTCTGGGATCTGTCCGAAGCCAATCTCCTCCCGCAAAAACATCCCCACCGCCGCCTCGTTGGCTCCGTTGAGCACCGCGCAGGCGGTGCCTCCGGCCTGAGCGCACTCCATAGCCATCCTCAGGCAGGGGAACGCCTCCATGTCCGGCTCCTGGAAGGTCAGAGGCGGGCAGCTCAGCAGATCCAGCGGCGGGAGCTCTGTCCCCGCACGCTCCGGGTAGGTCAAAGCGTAGCGAATGGGCAGGCGCATATCCGGCGTACCCATCTGGGCCAGGACGGCACCGTCCTGATACTCCACCATGGAGTGGACGATACTCTGCCGGTGGATGACCACCCCTACCCGCTCCGGAGGCATCCGGAAGAGGTGCATAGCCTCGATAAACTCCAGGCCCTTGTTCATCAGCGTAGCGCAGTCTACAGTGATCTTCGCCCCCATAGTCCAGTTGGGGTGCTTGAGCGCGTCGGTCTTCGTTTTATTCGCCAGCTCCTCCCGGCGCAGGCCGAAAAAGGGTCCGCCGGAGCAGGTCAGGATAATCCGGCGGACCTCCCGGTAATCCCGGCACCCTTGGAGGCACTGGAAGATAGCGGAGTGCTCGCTGTCCACCGGGATAATCTCCGCCCCGTACCGCCGGGCCGCTATCATCACCAGCTCCCCGGCGCAGACCAGTGTCTCCTTGTTGGCCAGGGCAATCCGCTTTCCCGCCTCAATCGCGGCCAGGGTGGGCCGGAGACCGGCCACTCCCACCACGGCGGTAACGACAGTATCGCTCGACCCCAGCGCGGCGGCCCGGAGCAGTCCGTCCAGACCGTAGGCCACCTCCACATCCACGTCCGACAGGCGGCGCTGGAGCTCCATGGCGGCGTCCAGCTCCTGGAGCACCGCAAGGCGCGGACGGAAGCGGCGGACCTGCTTCTCCAGCAGGTCCACACTGCTTTTTGCTGTTAAGGCTTCTACCTTTACTCCGATTTCTTCGCAGACCTCCAGGGTCTGCCGGCCGATGGAGCCGGTGGATCCCAGCAGGGAAATTGCTTTTGTCATACACACGCCTCCCCTTCACCGCATCCCCAGCAGCGGCATGAGGATCCCCAGCACCGGCGCGACAAACAGGACGCTGTCAAAGCGGTCCAGAACGCCGCCGTGGGCCAGGAAGATCCGGCCATAGTCCTTGATTCCGAACTCCCGCTTGATGAGGGAGAAGCTCAAGTCCCCCAGCTGGGCGGCTACACTGCATCCCGCCCCCAGGACGGCAATGCCGGGATAGCTGATGTCGTACTGAAATCCCAGATTCATCACCAGGGCAAACACCACGCCGCAAAGAGCGTTTCCCACCAGGCCCCCAAGCGCACCCTCCACCGTCTTTTTGGGACTGACTCTGGGGGCCAGCTTGTGCCGGCCCAAGGTGAGACCGGCGAAAAAGGCAAACGTATCGCTGCCGAAGGAGAACAGCAGCGGCAGCAGCAGAAAGGGCCTCTGGAAGCCCCTGGGTCCCCCCAGCCGCAGGAAGGAGGTGAAGGCGTAGGGAATGATGAACATGGCGAAAAGCGCCGCCATAATCTGCTGGAATTTCACCTCGCCGCCCTTGAAAACGGCGTAGGAGAACACCAGCATGGCGTAGGCCACCACCAGCTCCCCGTAGATATACACCTTTATGAAGGAGAAACCCACGGAGAACACCGCGCCCAGCACCGCAATAGTGCACAGAGCCCGGTGCTTCTGGGCGCCTACACACTTCATCAGCTCCCAGGCCGCGATAGCCGACAGCGCCGCTAAAAAGGCCGTAAACACCTCCATCGGGGCCCACAGCACCACCCAGAGAATCAGCGGCACCCCGATTGCCGCCACCAAAAGTCTCGATTTCATCAGAAAGCCCTCCTTGGGAATTCTCTCTGCCGCCGATCCCGGCGGACCCGGTCTTAGACAGCGCCGAACCGCCGATCCCGGCTCTGATAGGCCGCGATGGCCCGGTGGAGCTCCGCCTTGGTGAAGTCGGGCCACAGCACATCGGTGAAGTAGAGCTCCGCATAGGCGCACTGCCACAGCAGGAAGTTGCTCAGCCGCAGCTCCCCGCCGGGCCGGATCAGCAGCTCCGGGCTGGGGATTCCGTCGGAGTAGAGGTACCGCTCAAAGGATTCCTCTGTCAGGTCCTTTGGCTTTACAGCTCCTGCGGTACAGTCCTCCGCGAAGCGCTGTGCGGCGTGGACCAGCTCGGCCCGCCCGCCGTAGTTGATACAGATGCAGCACTGACAGCCGCTGAGGCGCTCGGAGATGGCGTTGCACCGGTCCACCAGCGCCCGCAGCTCTCCGCTCAGGGGTGTCAGATCTCCCATGAAGCGCAGGCGCACGTTGTCCCGCTCCATGGTGTCAATGGCCTCCAGCAGGTAGCGCCGGAGCAGGGTCATGATGGTCCCCACCTCGTCCTTCGGACGCTTCCAGTTCTCCGTGGAGAAGGCGTAGACCGTCAGGTAGTCGATACCGATATCCCGGCAGTAGGTGGCGATGGTGCGGAAAGTCTCCGCACCCACCTTGTGTCCCGCCGTCCGGGGCAGGCCCCGGCGCTGGGCCCAGCGGCCATTGCCGTCCAATATGATCGCGATATGGCGGGGCAGACGGCTGAAGTCCACCTGCCCCGCTGTATCGTCACCGTCGTTTTTCCAAAAAGCCAGATTCATGGGCCGTCATGCCGCCGGATCAGACCGCCAGCAGCTCCTTTTCCTTCTTCTCCAGCAGCGCGTCGACTTCCTTGCACATGTCGTCGGTCATCTTCTGGATATCCTTCTCGGCGATCTTCAGATCGTCCTCAGTGAGCTCGCCGTTCTTCTTCTGGGCCTTGAACGCCTCCACCGCGTCCCGGCGGATATTCCGGATGGCTACCTTGCCCCCCTCGGCGTACTTGGCGATCTGCTTGACCAGATCCTTGCGTCGCTCCTCGGTAAGCTGGGGGAAGGCCAGACGGATGATCTTGCCGTCGTTCTGGGGGTTGATGCCCAAGTCGGACTCCTGGATAGCCTTGCAGATGAGCTTTACCGCCGAAGCATCCCAGGGCTGGATGGTCAGGGTGCGGGGGTCAGGGGAGCCGATGGACGCGATCTGATGGAT
>JAIEIQ010000307.1 GCA_029065305.1 Oscillospiraceae bacterium | reverse complement strand
GTGGCCGGGGTGGTCTCCGTGATGCTGCCGCCCATGGCGATCTTCTTCCCCCTCTTCACCCTCCTGGAGGACGCGGGGTATCTGCCCCGGGTGGCCTTCAACCTGGACCACTTCTTCCAGAAGTCCGGGGCCCACGGGCGGCAGGCCCTGACCATGTGCATGGGGCTGGGGTGCAACGCCTGCGGCGTCATGGGCTGCCGGATCATCCAGAGCCCCCGGGAGCGGCTCATCGCCATCCTCACCAACGCCTTCGTCCCCTGCAACGGCCGCTTTCCCACCCTCATCGCCCTGATCTCCATGTTTTTCGTCACCGGGACGGGGCTGTGGAGCTCCCTGGCCTCGGCGGCGCTGCTGATGGGGTGTATCGTCCTGGCGGTGGCCATGACCCTGTGGGCCAGCCGGCTTCTCTCCGCCACGGTGCTCAGGGGGATGCCCTCCTCCTTCTCCCTGGAGCTGCCCCCCTACCGGGCCCCCCAGGTGGGGCAGGTGCTCCTCCGCTCCATTCTGGACCGGACCCTGTTTGTCCTGGGCCGGGCGGTGGCGGTAGCGGCCCCGGCGGGGCTGATCATCTGGTGCGCCGCCAACATCACCGTGGGGGAGCAGAGCATCCTGCTCCATCTGGCGGGCTTTCTCCAGCCCCTGGGGGAGCTGCTGGGGCTGGACGGAATCATTCTCCTGGCCTTTCTGCTGGGCTTTCCCGCCAATGAGATTGTGGTGCCCTGCATCCTCATGGGCTATCTCTCCACCGGCGCCCTGACGGACTACAGTTCCCTGGCGGAGCTCCACGGGCTCCTCACCGCCAACGGCTGGACCGCCGTTACAGCGGTGTGCGCCCTGCTGCTCACGCTCTTCCACTTCCCCTGCGGCACCACCTGCCTGACCATCTGGAGGGAGACCCGCAGCGTGAAGTGGACCGCCCTGGCGGTGGCGCTGCCCACGGCGGCGGGGGCTGTCCTCTGCGCGGGGGTCCATCTGGTGCTGGGGTGATGGATGGGATATAAGGAAAGCCCGGCAGCGGATATCCTTCCGCTGCCGGGCCTTTTTAAGCTCAGTCCTTCTTGTTGCGCAGCCGCCGCTCCTCCCGGAACACGAAGCCCCGGAGCTGGGACTCATAGCGGGAGGGCAGTCCCACAAACTGACAGCCGTAGGCGTAGAGCGTCTGGTAGGAGCGGGTGGAGGCGTCGGCGGTCCAGAGGACCTTGGCCGTCAGGGGGATGTCGCCGCTGGCCTCGGGGAAAACAAAGGAGCAGGTGCGCCCCTCCTCCAGCGCGAAGTCCGTGCGCAGGCATACGCCGCCGGCGCTGATGTTGATGACGGTGGCCGGCCAGCCCTCCGGCGGGACGGGGGCGTCCCCGGGCCGGTGGGGGATGCGCAGCAGGACCCGGGTGCCCACCGGCACCTTCACGTCGTTGCGCCGCTGCTCCTGGCTGAGCTTCTCGACAATCTCACAGCGGATGGACAGCATCTGATCGGGCAGAATAAGAGGGGAGGAGAGGCTGCACCGGCAGGTCAGCCGCCCCAGCGTGGGGTCGTAGAAGATCACCCGGCAGATGGAGTGCTCCTTCCAGTCGATGGTCCGGGGGACCTCCAGCAGAATGCTCTCCATGGGCCCCTGGGACACGTAGGATGTGCACAGCAGGGTGTTGTCCACAATATCAAATATCTCCGCTTTCATGCAGTTTTCCAAAATAGCCATCCCAAAATCCTCCATCGTATCTGTCGTCCCCGGAAGGGGTGTGTGTTCTCTTACTCTATTATATCGGATAGCGGGGCCCCTTGCAATCCAAAATTTTTAAAACTTTCCGGTGAGCCGCCCCAAAAATCCTGGGATGGATGGGGAATATTGGGCGCGGCGGGGGCTCCGTCAAAAAAAATCTGTCACATTCGTTATTTTTTCGTTTTGCGGTCCGATAGAAATAGTACAAAGGATTTGGTATTTTATAGGGTTGCCGCGGCCCCGGCCCCGCCGGAGCGGCAGTATGGAGGCCATAACCATGTTGATTACAGGGACAGAGGGCATTACGCCCATCCAAAAGAATACAGCCCGGCGGGTGAGCCGGAGCGGCGCGGAGCGCTCGGAGCGGCGCGGAGGCCGCTACGACTGCTACACCCTCTCCCAGGCCCCCGGCCAGGAGGAGAGCGGCAGCTTCCGGGAGCTGGCGGCCCGCCTCTCCCAGCAGGTGCGCACGGCGAACACCACCGGCAAGATCCAGGAGCTGCGCCGACAGGTGCGCAGCGGGAGCTACCCCATTGACCCCAGGGAGACGGCGGCAAGGATGCTGCTGATGGAGGAGGACGCGTGATGGCCCAGACGCAGTGGACGGATTATTTGAAGCTGCTGCGCCAGCTGACGGGGACCGTCGAACAGCTCGCGGAGGTGGAGCGGCAGAAGGCCGGCGCCGCCAGCCGGGGCGATGTGGCCGGCGTGGACGAGTGCATGAAGCGGGAGCAGGTGCTCAGCCTGTCCCTGCGGGGGATCGACCAGAAGCGGGATAAAATGATCGAGCAGCTGGGACTGCGGGGGGTGCCCCTGCGGGATCTGGTGGAGCACAGCCCGGAGGGCCTGGAGGTGGAGACGCGGCGGGTTGCCGATACTCTGCGCCAGCAGTACGAGGTGTTCCAGGCGGCCTCCAGCGCGGCCCGCAATACACTGGAGGTCAACCTGCGGGCCATTGAGCTCTACTGCGCCGAGCGGGAGGCGGAGCCCCCCAAGGAGATGGAGACGCGCCGGCAGACCGATTTCCGGGCGTGAGACAGAAGGTTAACAGTTAGGCTTATTTGTGAAGGAGAATATATCTTATGGCAGTTATCGGCACTTTTGGTTCCTTTACCACCGCCCGTCTGGCGCTTTACGCCTCCCAGGGCTCTTTGAACGTCACCGGAAACAACATCGCCAATATCAACACCAAGGGCTACACCCGCCAGCGGCTGGACCTGGTGAGCCTCAACGCCACCGGCCAGGCCAAGTACGCCAACAGCTTCATGGTGGACGTGGGCTACGGCGTGCTCTGCGAGCGCACCACGCAGCTGCGGGACCCCTTCCTGGATATCCGCTACCGGGACAAGAACTCCCAGCTGGGCCAGGTGGAGGCGTGGCAGAAAGGTTTGGATCAGCTGCGCGCTACCTTTGACGAGGTGGCCCGGGGAGACGAGGATTTCGGCATCATCACCAACCAGCTCCATGAGCTCTTCCAGTCCATTGAGGACCTGGGCACCCGGACCGGCATTGACAACTACGACGAGCTGGTCCGCGCCGAGGCGGATATCCTCTGCCAGCTCCTCAATACCGCCGCCAAGGACGTGGAGGGCCTGATCCAGAAGCAGGAGGGGAAGCTCAAGGACGAGCTGAACACGGCCAACAGCCTGCTCACCGAAATCCGGGATCTGAACAAGCAGATCCGGGAGCACAGCATCTACGGCGACAGCGCCCTGGAGCTGCGGGACGCCCGGAACGTGGCCATCGACGAGCTCTCCCGGCTGATGCACATCAACGTGGAGTACTCCATGGAGCGGCTGGATCAGTATACTGAGGTGGAGAAGCTGACCATCACCCTGGCCGACAGCAGGGACGAGGAAGGCAAGCCCATCAAGCTGGTGGACGGCGTGTTTGGAACCCAGATCGGGATAAGGCAGCACCCGGTGGAGAATTTGAATCCGAATTATGACCCGAATGATCCGGCAAATAATAAAAAGTATTTAGACGACCAAAACCAACCTACGGATGACGTCTGGTATAAAACAGAAAAGGGTGACCCGACGAAAGACCTGGAGCTGGCCGACACCTACAACGACGAGAAATATCTCATGCAGCTCCAGCCCCTGAAGGACGAGAATGGCCGGTATATGCGGAATGAGAAGGACGAGGAGATCACGGACCCTGTGAATCTGGATGATACAACCCTGTCCGGCGCGATCCAGGCCATCCGGGAGATGCTGACGGAGGAGGGCGTGTTCGCCAGCGAGGATGATATTGTCGGCGACCCGGAGGCCTCCGGCAAGCGGGGCATCCCCTATTACATCCGGGCACTGGACAGTCTGGCGCAGAAGTTCGCCTCTGTGATGAACGAGGCAAACCAGATGGATCCGGCGGTGGTTTACCGCACAGATAAGGACGGAAACTTTGTGGATGCCGACGGGAATGTCATCCAGTTTGATGTGACAGGCGGCCCGAAGCCCATCAATAAGGCCGATCTGGTTGGATGGGAGAAGGGCGAATGCGTGGAGCTGCTGGACGCGCTCAAGAAGCAGGGCGTTCTGGAGGAGGACTACGACTACTACAACGGCGGCGTTCTGTTCAGCAACAGCGGCGACAGCAACGACCCCACCGGCATCACCGCCAAGAACATCTCCGTCTCCGCCGGCTGGCAGAATACCACCACCCGGATGCTCCGGAGCAAGCTGCCGAAGGGGGAGGGGAACACCACCGCCAACGACAATATCAACCACATTATTACCCTCTATGACAAGAAGATGTCGTATATGCCCCAGGACGTTCAGGGGGACGCCAAGAGCGACAAGGCGTTTTTTGAAGGCACCTTCCGGGAGATCTTCGACAATATCGGAGGCACCCTGGCCACGGACGGTCAGGTCAGCAACGCGAAATATGTCAGCTACAGCACCGAGGCGCTGGATCTGGAGAACAGCCGGCAGAGCATCTCCGGCGTGGATCTCAACGAGGAGGCAACCGGCATGATCCAGTTCTCCAAGTCCTATTCCGCCGCCTGCCGCCTGCTGACCACCCTGGATTCCATGCTGGATAAGCTCATCAACGGCACGGCGGTTTAACGAAGCATAGACTGTAATTAAGGAGGCACAGATATGGGATTCCGCATCACCACCAACATGATGATGAACACATACCGGTTCAACCTGGGCAACAGCACCAAGAGGTTCAGCGATTCCGCCCTGAAGGTGCAGACCGGCCGCAAATTCCACAGCGCTGCGGAGGACCCCGCCGCGGCCGCGCAGGCGTGGCGTGTGCGCCGGGCCATGGTCAACAACGACAGCTATCTCAAAAACACCAAGGACACCTACAGCCGCTTCTCCATGGCCTGGACCGCCGTGGACACCGCCCGGAACAAGATGTCCCTGGGCGGCATTGAGGCCGCCATCCGGGGCGAGACGGACTCCACCGCGTCCGGACGCCAGCCCCTGGGCCAGGAGATGAAGGATCTGGCGGAGTCCATCATCCAGACCATAAACGGCGCCAAGTACGGCGAGCACTTCGTCTTCTCCGGCGCGGACGGGCTCAACGCGCCCTTCACCTGGAGCGAGGATATGAAGACCCTCTACTACCGGGGGGTGAACGTCAACGCCGGAACCGTGGGACGGCCCCTCAACAGCCCGGAGCCTGGCTGGAAGGAGAATGCCTACGGCATTCCGGAGCCCACCGAGGAGGAGCTTGCCAACGCGACGGAAGATGAGAAGGCCTGGGCCGCGTATTATAAGGACCAGACCGACGTGAAAAAGCTGGAGAAGATGTCCAAGGAGACCACCTATGTGGATCTGGGCATGGGCATAAAGGAGAATGAGGATGGCGAGGTGGTGAAGGGCACCGCCTTTGACACCTCTCTGCCCGGCATCAATATACTGGGGTATGGCATGGATGAGGACGGGGACCCCAAGAACGTGGTCATGATTATGAAGAAGCTGGGGGATGTGCTCTCCCGCTGCGACGCCGAGAGCGGGGCTTGGGCGGATGGAGACGAGGAAACCGCCGACCGCCTGCTGCGCAAGCTTCAGGACGCTGTCTCGGAGCTGAGCAACCAGCACACCAGCATCGACACCAAGAGCAAGTTCCTCAAGAGCAACCAGACCCGGCTGGAGGACCAGGCCGACGTCCTCCAGGAGGAGCGGTACAATATTGAACAGGTGGACGAGGCGGACGCGATTACGGAGCTCATGTACAACTATACCGTCTACAACGCGGCGCTGAAAATCGGAACCCAGCTTCTGTCGGAGTCGCTGATCGACTATATGCGCTGAGCTTTCCCAGCGGTTGTGTGATGGAGAGGGCACGGATGCCTCTGAAATTTTGCAGAAGGGAGCGTTTTTCACACAATGAAGCCACTGATTGAGATTACAACGGTCCCCATCCAGATTGAGATGAAGACCACCAACGCCAAGCTGGAATATGCCAGAGGCACCGTGGAGATGGAGATCAAGCGGGACAAGGGCGGGCTGGAGATCAAGTCCAAGCCCATCCGGGTGAACATCGACACCTTCGAGGCCCGCAACTCCGTCACCCCCACCGCTGTGCGCAGCATTGAGCAGAGCGCCCAGAAGGGCCGGCAGACGGCCTATCAGGCCACCGCCGCCTACGCCCAGCAGGGAAAGCTGATGATGGAGACCAAGCTGGGGGAGGAGGTCATCACCAAGTTCGCCCGCCAGACCATGGATAAGCCCCTGTCGCGGGAGCTGGGCATGGACTTCCTGCCCTCCGTGGGGCCGGAGATCACCTGGGACGTGGGGGAGATGAACATCCGCTACGAGATGGATAAGCTTAACTTTGACTGGAAGTTCGGCCAGGGGGACTTCAAGTTCACCCCCGGCGACGTGGAGCTCACCGTCACCCAGCGGCCGGAGGTCATCATCAAGTATATCGGAGGCCCTATCTACGTGCCCCCCTCTGCGGACCCCAACTATGAGCCCGTGGACGTGAAGGGATGACAGGAGGAAAAGCGGTGCTGCTGCGGACAAAGTATTTCGGAGAGGTGGAGTGCGCTCCGGAGGAGGCGCTTCACTTTCCCAACGGCCTCTTCGGGTTTGAGGAGGAGAAGGAATTCTATCTGCTGCCCTTTGAGGGCAGCGGCGGCAGCCTGCTGTGCTTCCAGAGCGCGGCGACGCCGCAGCTGGCCTTTGTAGCCATGGACCCCTTCTCCCTCCGCCACGACTACCACCCCGCCCTGCCGGAGGGGGAGCTGTGCTCGCTGGGGGCGGAGAGAATTGAGGAGCTGTGCTTTTATACCCTGTGCGTGGTGCGCCAGCCGGTGGGGGAGAGCACAGTGAACCTGCGCTGCCCGGTGGTCATCAATCCCCGCACCCGTCAGGCGATCCAGGTGATCCTGGAGAGCGGGGAGTACCAGATGCACCACCGCCTCTCGGAGTTCGGAGAGGGGGAGGGCGGTGCGCCATGCTGATTCTCCAGCGGAAGGTGGGGGAGTCCCTGCTCATCGGTGAGGACGTGGAGATTTCTGTTCTCTCCGTGGAGGCCGGACGGGTGCGTTTAGCGATTGAAGCGCCCAAGAGCGTGTCCATTCTGCGCGCCGAGCTGCGCAGCGCGGCGGACACCAACCGGGAGGCCGCCGGGGAGGGGGCCTCGCCGCTGGCGCTGCTGGATATGCTCCAGAGCGGCGGTTCGGGGGACAAGAAGCCGGAGAAATGAATATTTCAGCCGCAGGCTTCATATTCTGGAGTCTGTGGCTTTTCCGCTTGTTGGAACAGCCGGAAAAAACAGGACGGCATATTTTTAAAAGGAAAAAGATGGTTTTCGGCAAAATGATAAAATAGGCGGGAGTTTTTTTCACGCAATAGTCTTTTTTGCCGATAATGGAAATTCTACTTGCTTTGAGGGGAAAAACGTATTATAATAAATCAGAATGACACGCAGAAAATTTCAGCGCCGGTGAAGGAGCGAATTATGTCGGATTTTCTTACCAGCAATACAATGCTGATGCTCCAGCGTTCCATGAATTTCCAGTGGACAAAACAGACAGTTATATCGGATAATATTGTTAACGCGGAGACGCCCAACTATAAGACCAAATATGTCACCTTTGAGGAGGCCCTGCGGAGCAGCCTGCAGGCCGCTGCCCGGGGGGAGGGCTCCGTGGCCGCTATGCGCAATGCCCTGAGCTGGTCCGCCCCTACGGTCCGCGTGGCCGAGGAGGAAACCACCCGCATGGACGGGAACGGCGTCAATGTGGCGGAGCAGTCGGTGGAGCTGGTGCGCAACGCATACCAGCTCCAGCACACCTATCGGGCCATGAGCAGCGATATCTCCCGGCTGCTGATGGCGATCCGGGGCCAGTAAAGAAACAGGTCTGCGCCCCGGCCCCCGTGAATAAACAATAGGGGAGGACCTGTCCGGGGGAGGCACGGCCCGGATGGGGAGAAGAATGAGAACCAAGGAGGTCACGGCAAATGGCATTTCTCAGCACAGTCAATATCATCGGCTCCGGCTTCACGGCCCAGCAGCTGCGGCTGGACGTGATCAGTGAGAACGTCACCAATATCAACACCACCCGCGTCGCGGACGGCGAGGGGCCCTACCGCCGGAAGGTGACGGTGTTCCAGGCGGAGCAGGGGCGGACCAGCTTCCGGGACGCCATGGCCGCCGCCATGGGGAAGGCGCCGGTGAGCAACCTGCGGGCCAGCAACACCGGCGGCGTCCGGGTGGTGGAGATTGGGGAGGACCCCTCCGACTTCAAGCTCAAGTACGACCCCACGGACCCCGACGCCAACGAGGAGGGCTATGTGGAGCTGCCCAATGTGGATCTGGTCAAGGAGATCACCGACGCGATGGCCGCAAGTCAGGCCTACTCCGCCAACGTGACCGCCTTCAATGTCCTCAAATCCGTCATCTCCAGCGGACTGGAGATCGGACGGTAAGAAACGGCGCGGCGGGCCGCGCACTAAGACGAGGAGGTAACGTGCCATGAGCGCGAATGTACAGGCGATTTCGCCTCTGTGGGAGGTATTCCCCAGCCGCGAAGCGGCTGCGGCGGAGAAAAAGGAGGGGGGCCGCTCCCTCTTTGGGGAGATCTTCCAGACCGCCATTGATAACGTCCGGGAGAGTGAGGACACCATCGCCAAGCAGGAGTACCTGCTCTCCACCGGGCAGATGGACAACCCCGCCCAGCTGATGCTGGATCTCTACAAGGGCCAGGTGAGCATGTCGGTGCTGGTGCAGCTGCGCGAGAAGGCGCTGAGCGCGTACAGCGAGCTCTCCCGTATGAGCCTGTAGGTGTGATGTGGATTGACTTGAGAGGCCGGGGGGGATCGGTTTGGATACGACAAAGGTGAAGGAGTTCTGGCAGAAGGTCAAGGATTTCTTCAAGAATATGAGCATGAAGGTCCGCGTCCTGCTG
Organism: Oscillospiraceae bacterium; assembly: GCA_029065305.1. GTDB lineage: Bacteria > Bacillota > Clostridia > Oscillospirales > Oscillospiraceae > Pelethomonas. The sequence continues at coordinate 2,701 of JAIEIQ010000307.1, read as the reverse complement.
GGCGTGGCGGTGGTGCTGGTGATCGCGGCCATCGCGGCTCTGGCCATGTGGAGCAGCAGCCAGCCCTATGAGATGCTGTTTACCAATCTCTCCAGCACGGAGGCGGCCTCCATTATGAGCAAGCTGGATGAGGACGGCTTTAAGGACTACCGTCTGGAGGGGGACACCATCTACGTCCGGGCCGATCAGCGGGATATCATGACTGCCCGGCTGGTGCAGGCAGGGTACCCCAAGGACGGGTCCCTGTACAGCACCTGGTTCGAAAACGTGGGGGCCATGACCACCAGCTCCCAGGCGGCTCAGACTTGGATCATCGCCGTGCAGGAGCGGCTGGAGGCCACTATCCGGACCTTTGACGAGGTCCGCGACGCCACGGTGAACCTGAATCTGGGGGAGGAGCGGACCTACGTCTTTGAGAACGAGCCCGCCGTCAGTTCGGCGACGGTTGTCGTGGAGCTCAGCAGCGGCGACATGCTCTCCGACAAGACGGCCGCCTCCATCCGAAATGTGGTGGCCCACGCCATCCAGGGGATGACCATTGAGAACATCAGCCTCTCGGATACCAAGGGCAACCCCTACGGCCTGGACGCGGGGGGGCTGGATGAGCTCACAGACGCCAGCCAGCTCAAGCTCCAGCGGGAGCAGTACTACAATAACCTCATCCGCACCAATGTGATGCAGGTGCTGGAGAGCATCTACGGATCTGGGAACGTGCGGGTGGCGGTAAATACCACCATTGATATCAACCGCCGGTACATAGAGAACACCACCTACCACCAGCCGGAGGGCTCCTACGAAAACGGCGGGCTTATCGGCCGGGAGGAGTGGCTCTACTATGTCGGCCGGGACGGCGAGAACCCGGTGGGCGGCGTGGTGGGCACCACCAGCAACTCCGATCTTCCCACCTATGTGGGCGGCGAGCTCCAGATAAATGGAGACGAGAACGTGGCCGGCCAGTCCGGCAGCCGGGACAACAAGATCGACGAGAGCAAGGAGCAGGTGGAGGTGGTCGCCGGCACCATCACGGACGTGTCCGTGGCCGTCACCATCAACCAGAACGCACCCACCGCCAACTCGGTGGAGCTGCTGGACCTGCGGGGCCACGTGGCCCGTGCCGCCGGTATCGGCGGCGAGGAGCCCCAGGAGCGGGTGTCCGTGCTGATCGCGCCCTTCGCGGACAGCGAGACGACAGATGATATCGTGACGCCGTGGCTGGCTATCACACCGGATATGCTGCCCTTCATCATTATCGGCGGCGTCGCTCTGCTGGTGCTGCTGCTGGTGCTGATCCTTATTCTGCGGGGCCGGAGAAAGAAGAAGGCACAGCAGCTGGCGGCGGAGCAGGCTCTGGCGGAGGCGGAAGCCGCCGCAGCGGAGCAGGCCGCAGGCGAGTTCCAGCCCATCGGCGCGGAGGGCCAGCCCGGAGAGGGCCCGCCTATGACCGGCGCGGATATCATGGAGATCAACACCGAGAAGAGCTTGGAGCTGCGCAAGACAGTCCGGCAGTTCGCCCAGAACAACCCGGAGATTGCCGCGCAGATGCTCAAGAACTGGCTGAGAGAGGAGGATGGCAATGGCAGGTGAGGCCAAGGTTTCGCTCAGCTTCCCCCAGAAGGCGGCGGCGGTCATTGTCTCCCTGGGGGCGGATAAGGCGTCCCAGCTCTACCAGTTCATGGAGCCGGAGGATATTGAAATCCTCACCCTGGAGGTGGCCCGGCTGGGAATGCTGGACTCGGAGACCACCGAGGAGGTGCTCACCGAGTTCTACCAGAACTGCATGACCAACAAGGCCGTTACCGAGGGCGGCCTGGAGTACGCGAAGGCGGTGCTGGAGAAGGCCTTCGGCAGTCAGACGGCCCTCTCCCTGCTGGAGAAGGTGACCAAGAGCCTGAAGAACCGGGAGTTTGCTTTCCTGGACAAGGCGGATGTGAAGAACCTCTTCTCCGCCCTCCAGAACGAGCGTCCCCAGACCATCGCCCTGGTCCTCTCCTATGTGGACCCGGACAAGGCCGCGGGCGTCATCGAGCAGCTCTCCCCCCAGCGGCAGGTCAAGGTGGTGGAGGCCATCGCCACCATGGAGAGCGCCTCCCCCAACACCATCAAGATCATCGAGCGGGAGATGGAGCGGAAGTTCTCCAACATCATCACCAGCTCCAATGTCAAGCTGGGCGGCATCGACTATGTGGCCGGCATCATGAACAACCTGGACCGCTCCAGCGAGAAGGCCATCTTCGACCGTCTGGGCGTCAACAACCAGGAGCTGGCCGACGAGATCCGCAAGCGGATGTTCGTGTTCGAGGACATCATCACCCTGGACGACCGGGCGGTGCAGCGGGTGCTGGCCAACTGCGACCAGCGGGACGTGGTCCTGGCCCTCAAGGCCGCCAACAGCGAGGTGGCCAACAAGCTGTTTGCCAACATGTCCAGCCGTATGTCCGAAACCATCCGGGACGATCTGGAGATTACAACCAATGTCCGCATGAAGGACGTGGAGGACGCCCAGCAGCGCATCGTGGGCATCATCCGCGACCTGGAGGAGCGGAACGAGATCGTCATCCTGAAGGGCGGAAAGGACGATATCATTGCCTAATATATTCAAAGGATTCCTCAACCCCAAGGCGGACCCCTACGTCTTCCCCGAGGCCAAGAGCATTGAGATGGCCGATCTCCCTCTCTTTGACGACGAGGAGGAGGGGGAGGC
>JAIEIQ010000306.1 GCA_029065305.1 Oscillospiraceae bacterium | reverse complement strand
GAGCGGGTCCTGGAGCTGGTGGCCGTGCGGCAGCTGAACCCGGAGGCCAAGGGGAAAATCCTCTGCCTGGTGGGCCCTCCGGGGGTGGGAAAGACCTCGATTGCCATCTCTGTGGCGGAGGCCATGGGGCGGAAGCTGGCCCGGCTGAGCCTGGGCGGCGTTCGGGACGAGGCGGAGATCCGGGGCCACCGGCGGACCTACGTGGGGGCTATGCCCGGGCGGATTGTCAACGCGATTATTCAGAGCGGGAGTATGAACCCACTGCTGCTGCTGGATGAGATTGATAAGATGGGCAGCGATTTCCGGGGGGACCCGGCCTCCGCTCTGCTGGAGGTGCTGGACAGTGAGCAGAACAAATCCTTCCGGGACCACTTCCTGGAAATTCCGCTGGATCTGAGCCAGATCCTGTTTGTCACCACGGCCAACACCACCTCCACCATTCCACGGCCCCTTCTGGACCGGATGGAGGTCATAGAGCTGACCAGCTATACCGATGAGGAGAAGCTGGAGATCGCCAAGCGCTACCTGCTTCCTAAGCAGATGAAGGAGAACGGCCTGAAGAAGGGGAGCCTGCGGGTGGATCCGGAGGCCCTGCGGACGATCATCACCGGCTACACCAAGGAGTCCGGAGTGCGGAATCTGGAGCGGGAGCTGGGGCGGCTGTGCCGCCGGGCGGCAATCCGCCTGGTGCGGAAGGAGGCGAAGGCTGTCCGGATCACCGCCGAAAATCTGGCGGACTTCATGGGTCCGCGCCGCTACCTGCCGCCGGTGCCGGTGAAGAACCCGGTGGGGCTGGTCAACGGCCTTGCCTGGACCGAGGCGGGGGGCGAGCTGCTGGAGGTGGAGGTCAACGTGATGGAGGGCACCGGGAAGCTGGAGCTCACCGGCAACTTGGGGGATGTGATGAAGGAGTCCGCCCACGCGGCGGTCAGCTGTATCCGCAGCCGGGCTGCGCAGCTGGGCATTGACCCGGAGTTCTATAAGAACCGGGATATCCATGTCCATTTTCCGGAGGGGGCTGTGCCCAAGGACGGGCCCTCCGCCGGCGCGGCGATCACGACGGCGGTGGTCTCCGCTCTTACGGGCCAGCGGGTCCGATCTGACGTGGCAATGACTGGGGAGGTGACGCTCCGGGGCCGGGTGCTGGCCATCGGCGGGCTGAAGGAAAAGACCATGGCCGCCAAGCGCAGCGGCATCCGTACGGTCATTATTCCCAAGGAGAACCAGCGGGATCTGGCGGAGATTGACCCGGTCGTCCGGGACGCGCTGCACTTTATCACGGCGGACAGCATGGATGTGGTGCTCAAGGAAGCCCTGATCCGCCCGGAGGCCCCGGCGGAGCGGGAGAGCGAGACTCTGACAGCCTTCCTGCCCCTGGAGCCCGCCCAGCGGGACGCCGGACTGCGGCAGTAGGGCGGTCTACATACTTTTCTTTTTTGAAAAAAAGAAAAGTATCAAAAGAAAAAACTTTAGCGCGAAACTCTCGTTTCGCTTTGGGTAGGGGTTATGGCGATCAATTTTAATCAAGTGGAATTCATACGCTCCGCCGCCTCTCCGGAGGGGTTTCTCCGGGATGGGCTGCCTCAGTTGGCCTTCGCGGGGCGGTCCAATGTGGGGAAGAGCTCGGTGATCAACCGTCTGGTAAATCGGAAGAATTTTGCGCGGGTAGGGGCCTCGCCGGGGAAGACGGCTCAGATCAACTATTTCCGGCTGGATGAGAGGGCCTATCTGGTGGATCTCCCTGGTTATGGCTACGCCAAGGTCTCCAAGGCGGAGCGGGACCGGTGGGGACGGCTGATGGAGGCGTACTTCGCCTCCGGGCTCATCGCCTGGGGCGTGATGATTGTGGACGCCCGGCATAAGCCCACTGCTGATGATATAACCATGGCCAGCTGGTTCTATGATACGGGCTGTCCCCTGGTGGTGGTGGCAAACAAGCTGGATAAGCTGAAAAAATCGGAGATTGCACCCAATCTACAGACGATCCGAGAGGTTCTGGCCCTCCGGGAGGGGGACAGACTGGTTCCCTTCTCCGCAGAAAAGGGGACTGGGAAAGAGGAGTTGATTCAGATCCTCAGTGCGGCTATTGAAGAATAAAAGAGCGCACCGCAGAACAGCTCTGCGGTGCGCTCTTTTGGGTTTGCTCAGCTCTGTGCCACTACAAAGGAGTAGCCGACAGAGCCGCTGACGTCCTCATAGCTGTCCCAGTAGCCCAGGACAAGGAAAACCAGATTTTCCTCGCTCTCCGGCACAGTGAAGGTGAAGAGGTTGTTGACGAAGGTGCTCTCCACCTCCTGCTCCTGCGGGGAGGAGGTCTCCGCCATACTCTCGGGCCAGCAGGAGACAATCACCCTGTCCGGCAGGCGGGAGAAGCCCATGCCGATAGATGCCCCGGCGGGGACGGAAACACCGGGCAGAGTCTCTATCGTCTCCAGAGGATGGACAGTGTCCACCACAACGCTGTCCCGTCCGGCGGTCCAGGAGTAGCCGAAATTGCTCACCGGTGCGGCCCGTCCGCCGCCGGCGGTGAGGGAAAGGGTGGGGATAGTCTCCTGGAGGCTGGGCTTCTGGCCGCAGGCGGTCAGAAGCAAAAGCAGTAAAAGCAGGCAGGCGGTCATTTTCTTCTTCATGTGATCAGTCTCTCCTTCTATATAGATCCTAATTTCATAGACGCAGAACTACTAAAAAAGTTCCAAAGCAAAACGTAGTTTTGCGCCAAAAGTTTCTTTTGATTCTTTTCTTTTCAAAGAAAAGAATGTAGACCTACCGCCAGTCCACCCGGGCGGGATTCCTGGGGGCGGTGCGGTGGAAGCGCAGGTCTGTGCGGCCGACGATGAGGCAGCTCTCCAGGTGCCGCTGTGCTGTGAGGCCGAAGCAGGCCCGCAGCTCCGGGTCGGCGTCGATGGCCCGGGCGGCAAAGCCGCAGTACAGGGCCCCCAGGCCCAGGGCGTGGGCCATCAGCTCCATGTTCGCCAGGGCCAGCCCGCCGTCCACCGGGCGCTCAGCGGTGACGGCAATCATCTGTGTTCCGCCGTAAAAGAGGGCATCCGGCTCCTCCGGGTGGGCCAGATAGTCCTCGTACCGCCGCAGGAGCAGTACACGGCCCCTCTCCCGGCAGCACCGGGCGAAGCTCTCCCAGATCTTGGGCCGCAGGACCTCGAATTCCTCGTCCAGCACCGTGAAGCCCACGGTCTGGCTGTTGGAGCTGGTGGGGGCGCAGCGCCCGGCCTCCAGCAGCAGCTCCAGCTCCCGGCGGGAAACCTTCTCCCCGGTAAACCGGCGGATAGAACGGCGGAAGCGCAGGGCGTTGAGCAAGATCTCCGGATCCAGGTGGAAACGGTCCCGCTCATATTCGATGGGCATCTCCAGCCCCGCCATGGAGACGGCCCCCGCCGGACAGAGGGCGACGCACTGTCCGCAGGCGAAGCAATTGTCGTTGGGGATCACACTGCCGTCCGCTCCCTGTGTAAGCGCGTGGACACAGCAGTTGTCTGCGCACTGCCCGCAGCGGACACAGCGCTCCGGATCGATGTGGATGTGGGTCATAAGGCGATTCTCCTTGTCTGAACTTGACGAACAGAACATATTATAGTACAACCTCCCCCAAAATTCCAGAGGGAAAGTCGGTTTTTATCCAAATTTTTCTGCCGTCCTCGATATTTCCTGGGAAATCGGGACCCAAAACAGCGCAATCCGCCCCGTACACAAAAAATTTGCAAAATACTACTTTTCAAACCATGGAAAATATATTAGAATAGTAGCTGGAATACACGACCAAAAAGAAAGCGGAGGACGAAGTATGGAGGAACCAACCTATAAGAGAGTCCTGCTGAAGCTCAGCGGCGAGGCACTGGCCGGCGACCGGCACTCCGGCCTGGATTTCGAGACTATCGGCCGGGTCTGCGACGCTGTGCGGAGGGCTGTGGACATGGGCGTCCAGGTGGGCATCGTGGTGGGCGGCGGCAACTTCTGGCGGGGTGCTAAGGACGGCGGAGGCCGTATGGAGCGCACCCGGGCTGACCACATGGGGATGCTGGCTACCGCCATGAACTGTCTGGCTGTGGCGGAGGTGCTGGAGCAGAAGGGCGTTGATGTCCGGGTCCAGACCGCCCTGGAGATACCCGCCGTGGCGGAGCCCTACATCCGGGCCAGAGCCGTGCGCCACCTGGAGAAGGGGAGGGTAGTGGTCTTCGGCTGCGGCACCGGTAACCCCTTCTTTTCCACGGATACCGCCGCCGTGCTCCGGGCCGCCGAGATTGAAGCGGAGGTCATTCTGCTGGCTAAGAATGTGGACGGCGTCTACACCGCCGATCCCAACAAGGACCCCACGGCAGTGAAGTATGATGTCATCACCTATGATGATGTGCTGGCCCAGCGGCTGGCCGTTATGGACTCCACCGCCACCAGTCTGGCGATGGATAACCACATCCCCGTGCTGCTCTTCGCGCTCAAAGACCCCGACAACATCCTCCGGGTGCTGCGGGGCGAGAAGATAGGAACGATTGTGAAGGAGGAACTGTCCCAATGAAAAGCGAGTACAAGGTCTACGAGGAAAAAATGAGAAAGTCCATCGAGTCCGTCGCAGCGGACTTCGCCGCCGTCCGGGCCGGCCGGGCCAACGCCGCTGTCCTGGATCGGATTATGGTGGACTACTACGGCACCCCCACCCCCATCCATCAG
>JAIEIQ010000305.1 GCA_029065305.1 Oscillospiraceae bacterium | reverse complement strand
CCCGTACACACCGATGGCCTCCAAGAATACGCCGCATACCACAAACCCCGTCAGAATGCGGGCAGGGGTCAGCTTGGTCCTGTCGATGAAGATCTGCCCGATGGCACACAGGATGCCGCCGCACAGGAACGCGTTGAGATACTGCATACATACCGTTCTCCTTCTCCTATTTTTCGATAACCACCGCGTGGCAGATGCTGGGGATGCTCTCCCCCTGGAAGCTGGAGGTGGGGGAGAGCAGGGCCCCGGTGGGGGCGAAGAGGATTTTGCGCAGGTGGTTGGCCTCCATCTGCCCCAGCAGATACCCGCACAGCACCGACGCCGCGCACCCGCAGCCGCTGGCCCCGGCGTGCATGTCTTGGGCCTGGATGTCATAGAGGAGCATCCCGCAGTCCTGGTAGTTTTTGCCCATGTCCACCCCGTCCTGGGCGAAGAGGTCCATGACGATCCGGTGGCCCAGGACGCCCAAATCGCCGGTGACCACCAAGTCGTAGTCCTGGGGGCCGGTGCCCGTGGCCGCGAAGTGGACGGAGAGGGTGTCGTAGGCGGCGGGGGCCATGGCCGCGCCCATGTTGTTGGCGTCGGTGACGCCCTTGTCCACGATCTTGCCGCAGGTGACGGCGGTGATCCGGGGCCCCTCGCCCTGGGAGGCCAGAACCACGCAGCCCGCCGCCGTTGCGGTCCACTGGGCGGTGGGGGTCCGCTGGCTCCCGTAGGGCACGGGCATCCGGTACTGGCGCTCGGCGGTGCAGAAGTGGCTGGAGGTCATGGCCGCGATTTTATTCGCGCACCCCCCGGACAGGAGCAGGGAGGCCAGGGCGATGGACTCCCCCATGGTGGAGCAGGCGCCGTAGAGGCCGTAGAAGGGGATGCCGAACTCCCGGAGGCCGAAGGAGGTGCCGATGCACTGGTTGAGGAGGTCCCCGGCCAGGACGTAGTCCAGGTCCTCCGGGGAGAGGGTGGCCTTCTCCAGGGCCTTGCTCAGGGCGGTTTTCTGCATGGCGCTCTCGGCCTTCTCCCAGGTCTTCTCGCCGAAGAAGCTGTCGTCGCTGAGGCAGTCGAAGCAGTGGGCCAGAGGCCCCTCCCCCTCCTGACGCCCGCCGACGGCGGCGTGGGAGAGGATGACAGGGGGGCGTGCCAGGGAGAGGGTCTGCCGCCCCAAACGGTTTTGCATATTGATTCGCCTCCATAGGTGGTTTGCCGGAGAACCCGGCGGTTTCTTTATTTTTCACCGAATTTTTGAAATTATTTATTTCGGTGTGGAAATTGCGGGGGAAGTATCGTATAATAGGAAAACTAACTTTGATGAGAAAGGAAATACCCATGCCGGAACAAAAGAGAGCCCTGGGCTGCCTCTGCCCGGAGTGTAAGAAAATCGTCCTGGGGGAGCGGACGGCCTTCGCCCTGATGGCCTCGGCGGCGGCTGTGGTCTGCGGCTGCGGTCGGAGCGAGCTGACGGCGGAGAACGACGGCCATGTCTTCCGCCTCACGGTCCCCTGCGGCCTGTGCGGCGGGGAGCACCGGGCGGAGGTCCCCGTCTCCTCCGTCCTGGAGGGGAGCGGCGTGGCCCTGGCCTGCCCCAAAACCAGGCAGCACTGCTGCTATATCGGCGATATCCGCCGGGTGCGCCCCGCCCTGGAGAAGCTGGAGCTCTCCGCCCGCCGCCGGGAGGAGGGCGAGGCCTTCGCCAACGACACAGTCATGTACGAGATCCTCTCCGAGCTCAAGGACATCGCCGCCCGGGACGGCATCTCCTGCTCCTGCGGCAGCAGGCGGTATACCATGGAGATCCTGAGCGGGGCGGTGGACCTCATCTGCGGGGACTGCGGGGGACGGCTCCGCCTCCCCGCCGCCGCCGACAGTGATCTGGACGATCTCTGCTGTCACTACACCCTGACCATCAAGGGGAGGGGTTGAGATGCTGGCACTCTGCTTCTGCCTCTTTTTCGCCATGGTGGCCGCTGCCCTGGCAACAGGGCACTCCGTGGCCTGGGCCCTGCTGGGGGGCCTGGCTGTATTCTGGCTCCTGGGCCGGCGGCAGGGCTACACCCCCGGACAGCTGTGGAATATGGCCTGGACCAAGTGCAAAAAGAGCCTCATTGTGGTCAAGGTCATCCTGCTTATCGGCGTCATCACCGGCCTCTGGCGGTGCAGCGGCACCATCGCCTTCTGCATTGTGGAGGGGGTGGGTCTGGTGACGCCCAGGCTCTTTCTGGTGACAGCCTTCCTGCTCAGCGGGGCTCTCAGCTACGTGCTGGGCACCTCCTATGGCGTGTGCAGCACCATGGGCGTCATCCTCATGGCCCTGGCCCGGTCCGGAGGCGTGGACCCGGCGGTCGCCGCGGGGGTCATCGTCTCCGGGGCCTACTTCGGGGACCGGTGCTCCCCCGCCTCCTCCGCCGCCAGCCTGGTGGCCGCTGTCACCGGCACGGACCTCTACGCCAACGTCCGCCAGATGCTCCGCACGGGCCTTCTGCCCACTGTACTTACCCTAGGCGTGTACCTGTTCCTCTCCCCCCGTCACCCCCTCTCCACTCTGGACGGGGAGGTCCTGCGGGCCCTGACGGAGAGCTTCTCCATCTCCTGGACCGCCCTCCTCCCGGCGGCTGTCATGTTCCTGCTGCCCCTCTGGAGGGTCCCCATTCAATGGGCCATGGCCGCCAGCATCGCCGCCGCCGCCATCGTGGCCCTGGCGGTCCAGGGCTTCTCCCCTCTGGAGCTCCTCTCCGCCGCCTGGAGCGGCTACCACCCGGCGGACCCGGCCCTGGCGGCGGTGCTGGAGGGCGGGGGCATCACCAGCATGGCGGTGAGCTATGTCATCGTCACCCTGACGGGCCTCTACTCCGGCATTCTGGAGGGCACCGGGGACCTGGAGCCCCTGGACCGGAAGGCGGAGGCCCTGGCGGCAAAAATCGGCCGCTTCCCCGCCATGACGGCGGTGTCCACCCTCTGCGCGGGCGTCCTGTGCAACCAGGCGGTGGCCAGCATTCTTTCCGAGCAGCTGCTGGGCCGGTGCTACCCCTCCCGGGAGGAGCTGGCCCAGGACATTGAGAATTCCGGCATCATGACCGCCGGGCTCATCCCCTGGTCCATCGCCTGCTCCATCCCCCTGTCCATGCTGGGGGCCGGCAGCGGGGCCATCGGCTACGCGGTGCTGCTGTGGATCACGCCTCTTTGCTATTTTTTCACCAAGCGGTGGTTTTATCCCGGCGCTGTATCCGGGAAATCTGACGAGAGTACGGTATAAGCTATGATCTCCTTCCTGGCCCGGAAGTTTATCCGGGATTACGATACTGTAACAGACCCGGCTGTCCGCCGGGCCTACGGCGTGCTGTGCGGGTGCGTGGGCATTGGTCTGAACCTGCTGCTGTTCGCCGGAAAGTTTCTGGCGGGCCTCCTCAGCGGGTCCATCGCCGTGACGGCGGACGCCTTCAACAATCTCTCCGACGCCGGATCCTCGGTGGTGACGCTGCTGGGGTTCAAGCTGGCGGCCCAGGCCCCGGACAAGAGCCACCCCTTCGGCCACGGGCGGCTGGAGTACGTCTCCGGCCTGGTGGTGTCCATGGCGATTCTGCTGATGGGGGTGGAGCTGGCTAAGGGCTCTGTTGAGAAGATTCTTCACCCGGAGCCGGTTACTTTCAGCCCCCTGGTGGCTGGGATCCTCCTGTGTTCCATCTGTGTGAAGCTGTACATGTCCTTCTACAACCGGAGCGTAGGGAGGCGGATTGACTCCGCCGCCATGTCCGCCACCGCCGCCGACAGCCTCAGCGACACCCTGGCCACCACCGCCGTGCTGCTGAGCACCCTGGCGGGCCACTTCTGGAACCTCCAGATCGACGGCTGGTGCGGCGTGGTGGTGGCCTGCTTCATCCTCTGGGCGGGGGTGAATGCGGCGAAGGAGACAATCGATCCCCTCCTGGGCCAGCCCCCCACGCCGGAGTTTGTCCGGGAGGTTCAGAAGCTGGTCCTCTCCTTCCCGGAGATCATCGGGATCCACGATCTGATTGTCCACGACTACGGTCCGGGGCGGCGGATCATCTCCCTCCACGCGGAGGTCCCTGCCGACGGGAACATTCTGGTGCTCCACGACGTGGTGGACTCGGCGGAGCGGGAGCTGAACGCCTCCATGGGCTGCCTGGCCACCATCCACATGGACCCGGTAGAGCAGGACGACGGCGTCACGGCGGAAACCCGCCAGCGGGTGGCCGCTCTGGTGGGGATCATCGACCCGGGCATCTCCATCCACGACTTCCGGATGGTCCCCGGCCACACCCACACCAATGTGATCTTCGACGCGGTGCTGCCCTACGACTGCCCCCTGCCGGACCGGGAGGCGGCGGAGCGGATTCAGACCGCCGTTCGGGCCCTAGACGGGAATTATTTCGCTGTGGTGACGGTGGAGCGGGGGTATGTATGACAAAACGGGACAGCTTACAGCTGTCCCGTTTTGATATGGCTGGTCAGCAGACTCTCTGTCCGTCCACAAACACGGCCTTCAGATTCAGATCTCTATCCAGCACCACCAGATCTGCGGCCTTGCCGTGGGCAATCACCCCGGCGTCCAGGCCCACGGCCTGCGCCGGAGCGGCGGAGGCGGCGTACACGGCCTCCGCCAGAGGCAGGCCGAACCGGACCACGTTGCGCACTGCGTCCAGCAGGGAGATGGAGGACCCGGCCAGGGTGCCGTCCAGCAGGGTGGCCTTGTGGTCCTTGACCACAATGGGCTGGCCCCCCAGCTCGTAGTCCCCGTCGGGCATCCCGGCGCAGCGGAGGGAGTCGGAGATGAGGTTCAGCCTGTCCCCGAACATCCGGTAGGTGGCCCGGATGACGGCGGGGTGGATGTGGAGGCCGTCGCAGATGAGCTCCACGCTGGCGTTCGCGTCCAGGGCCGCGCCGATGACCCCCGGCGCCCGGTGGAGCAGGGAGGGCATCCCGTTGTAGAGGTGGGTGGCGTGGGAGGCCCCGGCCTGGAAGCCCGCCATGGCCGTATCGTAGCCGGCGGAGGTATGGCCCAGGGAGACTGTGCAGACCTGGGAGACCTCCCGGATAAAGGGGATGGCCCCCTCCTCCTCACAGGCCACCGTCACCAGCCTCACCTGCCCGCCGGAGGCCTCGTTGAGCCGGTGGAAGAGGGCGGTGTCCGGCTTGTGAAGGTTCTCCGCCGCCTGGGCCCCCCGCTTGGCGAAGCTGAGGAAGGGCCCCTCCAGATGGACCCCGGCACACTTGGCCCCGCCGCTGGGCTTGAAGTCCCGGACGGCGTGCATGGCGGGGGTGAGCACCTCCTCCTTGAGGGTCATGGTGGTGGCCAGATAGCTGGTGACGCCGTGGGCGGCGTAGTAGTCCGCCAGGGGCTGGAGGCCCTGGGGCTTCCCGTCAGAGAAGTCCTCCCCCACGGCCCCGTGGGTGTGAATGTCCACCAAGCCGGGGATCACGTACCCCCCGGCGGCGTCCAGCTCCGCCGGGCCCTCCAGCTGCCCGATGGCCGTGATCGTTTTGTCAAACGCGATGTCCGCGTCCACGAAGGTCCTGCCGAAGAGGACCTTTCCGCCTTTGATGCGCATAGTGTACCTCCCAGAAAAATTTTATTTGTCCCCGTGATGAAAAGTATACCATATTTGTCCCCGCCTGTCAGCAATTTCGGGAAATTTTCCGGGGAGGAGCTGAAATCCCGGAGACAGGGGGCTTGCTATTTTTGGAAGCGTCTGCTATACTGTAGATACGAACTTTTCATGTGAGGTGAGCGATATGGTAGGAGCTGTTTCCAGCCTGAGCATGTATTATACTGCCCCGAACGCAGCCCGCTATACCGGACGGCCCCAGGCCGGTCAGGCGCAGGAGGCCCAGCGGGCCGGCGGGGTGTGGACCGCCCGCCGCGCCGCCTCCCCGGAGACGCCGGTGGAGCCCGTGCGCCCCGTTCCCTCCGTCAAGGGGGAGGAGGCGAAGCCCTCCCTGGCGCGCCTGCCCTCCCTGCGGGAGGGGGCTGACCCGGCGGAGATGGCCGTGCGGATGCGGATGACGCCCTATGAGGAAGGCCGGCCGGAGGAGGCCCTGCCTCCGGAGGGGGAGGCCGCAGGGGCGGAGAGCGCCCAGGAGGCCCTGAAGGAGGGGGAGTGCGAGACCTGCGAGAAGCGGAAGTACCAGGACGGGTCCGACGACATGGGCGTCTCCTTCCAGACCCCCACCAACATCGCCCCGGAGCAGGCCGCTGCGGCGGTCCGGGGCCACGAGAATGAGCATGTGGTCCGGGAGCAGGCCAAGGCCCGGCAGGAGGGACGCCGGGTGGTAAGCCAGAGCGTGACCCTCCACACGGATATCTGCCCCGAGTGCGGCAAGCCCTACATCTCCGGGGGCACCACCCGCACCGTCACCGCCGCCCAGGCGGCGGACAAGTACGCCGAGGCTCAGAAGCTGGGGGAGGAAGAGGAGGAGAATCCGAATTTCTCCGCCGTGGCCTAGGACTTCCCGCACCTGAACACCAGGAAGCATTGAAAAACGCGCCCGGCGGAGTGAGCCGGACGCGTTTTTTTGAGAAATTTGGAGGGAGGCTCTGTCATGCGGAATGGAGAGGCCGGATGGAGATCGCTGGACACCCTGAAGGGGATCGCCATTTTTTCTGTTGTATTTTTCCATGTCAAGGGGAGCTTCCCCGGGGCCTTTCCCAACGCCCTGGGGTTTTTCTACCAGTGGGGCGGGTATCTGGGCAACTATCTCTTCTTTATGATCAGCGGCCTGTGCATCTCCTGGGGCTACCGGGACAAAATCGCCGGAGGGAAGGTCGGCTTTTTTGCTTTCATGAAGCGCCGGCTGGTCAAGCTCTACCCCCTCTATTTTGTCACGGAGCTGATCTGCCTCTTCTTCCTGGCCCGCCAGCCGGGGAGCGGAAGCCTGCGCCCCAGAGAGATTCTGCGGAATCTGTTGTGCATCAACTACGGGTGGTTTGAAAACAGCCTGCCCTACAACTTCCCCTGCTGGTTTCTGAGCCAGCTCCTGCTGCTGTACATCGTCCACTTCGCGTTTCTGCGGATTTTCAAAGGGAAGTCTGTCTATGGGTTTGCCGCCCTGGTCCTCTGGGGCCAGGTGATCCTGAAGGCCGGTCTGAGCGGCCCCTTCTGCTACACCCAGGACGGGGAGGGCTTCTCCAACTACTTTCTCGGCTGTCTGCTCTTCGAGCTCCTCACCGGCTGGGACAAAAAGCGCCGGCGCCTTGCCGAGGGGGTCTGGGCGGGACTGCTGGGCGTGTTTCTCCTCCGGGCGGCGGCGCTGGGCTTCACCAGGGCGGCGGGGGACGCGCGGGATGTGTTCACCTTTCTCCTCTGTCCCCTGCTGATTCTGGCGGCGGCCGACTGCGCGCCCGTCAGGGGGCTGCTGGAGCGCCCGGGCTTTCACAGCGCCTTTGGCTCGGTCAGCATATATGTCTTTTTCTGGCACATTCCCCTCCTGCGGCTGTACACCCACCTTCTGGCTCGGCTCCCCTGGTACGCGGCGATCCCCGCCGGCCTGCGCCTGATGGGCTATCTGGTTCTGCTGTACGGCTTCTGCCGGGCCTGCATCCAGGCCGCGTCCGCCTGGGGCAGAGGCACCGCCCGCGCCTGAAAAACGGGAAAAATTCTTCCATTATTTCCCGACACCCTTCTCTCCCCCGCCCTGCTACAATGGGAGGACAACGACCGGGAAAGAGGGGGACAAGCTATGAAGATCGCGGGCGCGGCTCTGGAGCGGCAGCAGGTGGGGCAGTGG
>JAIEIQ010000304.1 GCA_029065305.1 Oscillospiraceae bacterium | reverse complement strand
CTCCCCCACGATGGTCCGCCCCCGCAGATAGGTGCCGGAGCAGACGATGGCCGCTCTGACGCGGCAGACCGCGCCGGTGTGAAGCACCAGCTCCCGGACAGCCCCATTCTCCAGATGGATTTCCGTCACCTCCCCCTGCCGGAGGGTCAGGTTCTCCTGCTTTTCCAGAGTGTGCTTCATGATCTGCTGGTAGAGGCGGCGGTCCGCCTGGGCCCGGAGGCTGTGGACGGCGGGGCCCTTTCCCCGGTTCAGGAGGCGGTACTGGATGCAGGCGGCATCCGCGGCCCGGGCCATCTCGCCCCCCAGGGCGTCCAGCTCTCGGACCAGGTGCCCCTTCCCCGTGCCCCCGATGGCCGGGTTGCAGGGCATGTTGCCCACAGCGTCCAGGTTGATGGTGAAGCAGACGGTCCTCATCCCCAGCCGGGCGGCTGCGAGAGCGGCCTCGATCCCGGCGTGGCCCGCCCCGATGACGCCCACATCGTATTCTCCGGCGAAAAATTCTCTCATGGCGTGTCCCTCTCCAGCGTAAGCACAGCAATCTCCGGCCGGTTGAAGATCCGGAAGCTGGGGCCGGAGTTCCCCAGCCCCCGGGAGACAAAGACCTCGCCCCCGTTGGCGGAGTAGAACCCCGCCGTGTAGGAGGGGAACAGGGTCCGCTCCACGCTGAGGAGGCCGTCGGTAAAGGGCAGGCGGATCAATCCCCCGTGGCCGTGGCCGGAGATCACCAGATCCGCCCCCAGCAGGCTGTATTCCCGCTCAAAATAGTTGTTCCGGTGGGCCAGCAGCAGCCAGAAGGGCTCCCCGAAGCCGGCGCGGATCTCCTCCGCCAGCTCCCCCGGGGTTTTCTGGTCCGCGTAGCCGTTGGGGTCGTCGATGCCCGCCAGAACGATCCGCGCCCCGTCCCGCTCCAGCACGGCGTACTCGTTGGACAGCACGGTCACTCCGGCGGCGGTGAGCCCCCGCTTCAGCTCCGGCACGTTGGGGAAGGCCCACTCGTGGTTGCCGGTAACAAAATAGGTGGGTGCAATCTCCGCCAGCTCGCCTCCCAGCTCCACCGCGTAGCTGTAAGGCGTCCCCCGGTACCGGTCCAGCAGATCCCCCGTCAGGACGATTGCGTCCGGCTTTTCCGCCTGGACCCGCCGGAGGAGCGTCCGGTTGTTCTCTCCGAAGAGGGCGCCGTGGAGGTCGGAGAGCTGGACCACCACAAACCCGTCGAAGGCCTCCGGCAAACGCTTCGACCGAAAGGCAAACCGCGCCGTCTGGAGGGAGTGGTTGCTCCATCGAAAGAAGAAGACCCCCGCCAGGCACAAAATCAAAAAAATTGCTGTCCAGCGGCCCCAGCCGGACCGCTTTCTCCGATGTCTCGCCATTGTTCCGCTTCCTTTTGCGTTTTATCTGGGGGTATTATAGCACAGGAGGAGAGAAATACCAAGGGGGAGCTGGAAAAATGATGGCGCGCTATACGCCCGGGCGCTTTTGCGCCGCTGTCCGGAGCGCCTCCAGCTCCACAGGCCGGAAGCTGCCCTCTGTCAGCACCCACGCCTCCCGAAAGCCGCAGGCCAGGGCCAGCTCCGCCGCCTGGGGGAAGGCGTAGGTAATGGTCTGGGCGCTGTGGCTGTCGCTGGTGAGGCAGATCCGTCCGCCGCCCGCCCGGATGGACTTCAGCAGGGAGGGGGCGGGGTAGGGGGCCGTGCGATAGCCCCGGGACATGGCCCCGGTGTTGATCTCAAAGATCATGTCCCGCTCCATCGCCGCCTCCACCGCCTCCAGGGCGGCGGCGCGACAGCGGGTGTCCTCCGCGTCGAAAAGCCGCCCGCCCTCGTTGAACTTGGTCACTAAGTCCAGGTGCCCCAGGATCTGGCACCCGGTTTCCGCCACAGCGGCCACCCGCCGGTAGTACGCCCTGGCAAAGGCGAAAAAGTCCCCGCCGAAGTGCTCCCGGACGGCCTGAACAAAGGTCTCCGGGGTGTTGTCCACGGAGAGGAGGAGGCCGTCCGCCGCCACGCTGTGGACCGAGCCGATGAGATAGTCGTAGTCCTCCGCCGGGGGAGGGGAGTCCAGATCCTGCTCCAGACCCAGAAAAAGCTCAATTTTTCCCCGGTATTTCCCCCGCAGCCGCAGAATTTCGGCCCGGTAGGCCCCGGCCTCCTCCGCTCGCATGGTCCAGCCCTCCGGGTCAAGCCCGGGGGGGAGGGGGCTGTGCTCGGAGAAGCCCAGGGACGTACAGCCGGAGGAGAGGGCCCCCAGGACCATCTCCTCCGGTGTATTTCTGCCGTCTCCAAAGACGGTGTGGGTGTGCAGGTTTTGCAGTATCATTTGGTCATTTTCTCCTGTTTCACCTTGTGGTCGATGACGTGGCGGGAGGCCAGCTCCTGCTTCACATCTTCCACCGAGATGCCCATCTCCACCATGAGGACCATGGCGTGGTAGGTCAGGTCCGCCAGTTCGTAGATAGTCTCCGCCCGGTCCTCCGCCTTCCCGGCGATGATGACCTCGGTGCTCTCCTCGCCCACCTTCTTGAGGATTTTGTCCAGGCCCTTCTGAAAGAGGTAGGTGGTATAGGAGCCCTCGGGCATGGTGTCCTTCCGCCCCTGGAGCAGCTCGTAGAGGCCCTCCAGGGAGAAGGGCTCGGACGATGCTTCGTTGACATAAACCCTGTCGTTGAAGCAGGAGTCGGTCCCCAGGTGGCAGGCGGGGCCCTCCTTGTTCACCGAGACCACCAGGGCGTCCCGGTCGCAGTCGGCGGTGATGTCCACGATGTGCTGGACGTTGCCGCTGGTCTCGCCCTTCCGCCACAGCTCCTGCCGGGAGCGGGACCAGAAGCAGGTCCGGCCCTCCCGCATGGAGATCTCCAGGCTCTCCCGGTTCATGTAGGCCAGGGTCAGCACCTTTTTGCTGGCCGCGTCCACCACCACAGCCGGGATGAGGCCGTGGCTGTTGAATTTCAGTTCATCTATAGTCAGCATACTGTGTTTCCTCACAATCTCATGATGATCCCGTCCGCCGCCAGCGCCCGCTTGAGGTCCGGGATGGAGACCTCGCCGAAGTGGAAGATGGAGGCCGCCAGCCCCGCGTCCACCTTGGGCAGG
>JAIEIQ010000303.1 GCA_029065305.1 Oscillospiraceae bacterium | reverse complement strand
TTGCCTCCACCTCCCAGATCAACCCCGCCGTGTACCGGGATGCCTTTGAGCCCTGCCTGCAAAAGGGGGAGGATGTGCTCTACCTCTGCTTCTCCTCCGGCCTGTCCGGGACGATTCAGACCGCCAACCTGTGCATGGCGGAGTTGCGGGAGGAGTACCCGGACCGGAAGCTGATCTGTGTGGACACCCTGTGTGCCTCCGCTGGGGAGGGCTTTTTGGTGCGGGAGGCCCTTTTGCGGAAGGCGGAGGGGATGGACCTGGAGGCGCTGGCCGGTTGGGTGGAGGAGAACCGCCTGCGGGTCTGCCACTGGTTCACGGTGGACAACTTCGAGCACCTGCGCCACGGCGGACGGGTATCCGGGGTGGCCGCCGCCGCCGGAACGCTGCTTCAGATCAAGCCCCTGCTCCATGTGGACGGGGAGGGCCGGCTCCAGGTGGCCGAGAAGCCCCGGGGACGCCGCCGGGCGGTGGAGGCCCAGCTGACCCGCCTGGAGGAGGGCTGGAAGCCGGAGTGGGGACGGATGATTGTGGTAGGCCACGGCGGCGTGCCGGAGGCCGGGGAGCAGCTGCGCCAGGAGATCGCCCGGCGTCATCCCGAGGCGGAGACGTTCCTCACGGATATTGGTCCGATTATCGGGGCCCACACCGGACCGGGGATGCTGGCGATCCTCTACTGGGGGACCAACCGATGAGCAATCGGGTGTCCAACTATGAGCTCACCAAGCGTCGGATGGCGCAAAAGTTTCTGGAGTACGGCCAGGAGGAGATGATCCGCCGTTTTCGGCTGGACAGCGGCGAGGATTGGATTGGCATCCGCCTTTTGGGGCGTGTACATGAGATCAGCCGCACCGAAGGAATTGTATATGTGTCGGAGGGCGGAGAGCGGGTGGAGGCCGGGTTTAACGAGGCCATGACCATCTACGACGTGCTCTGCGGTGCGAAGCCCGGGGCGGCTTTGTCTGGGGAACTGGTTAAAATAGAGGGATTGGTGAACGCCGCCAGCACCCCGTCAGGGGAGCTGTTTGGAGGGAAGGCCCGGATTTTTGGCGGCAGAGAGCGGGAGCTGGCCCGGGCTTGTGAACTGCTGGGCGGCGAGCGCTTCGGGAAGGGCGACGTGGCCTACCGGCTGCCGCTGTTTGACTTTCTCCCGGTGGTGTTCCAGTTCTGGAGCGCGGACGATGATTTCCCGGCGAGTATACAGCTGCTGTGGGATAAGAACACCACAGATTTTATGCACTTTGAAACCGTGTGGTACGCGGCGGGGTACGTGCTGGACAGGCTCGCGGCGCTGGTTTCAGAAAAATGAGAAAAACAGGAGGGTTCCGCCGGGACCCCCTTGTTTTTTTTGCGTACAGATGTTAGAATGAGAAACAGCATAGAAAAGGAGCCGTTTCATGCGCATCTTAGGCATTGATCCCGGCGTAGCCACCATTGGCTTTGGGCTGGTGGAGGCCCAGCGGAGCGCCGTCCGCCTGATTCAGTACGGTGTTATTACCACTCCGGCGGGTTTGCCGCTCTCTGTTCGGCTGCACCAGATCTCGCAGGATATGTCCCAGCTTTTGGAGCAGCTTAAGCCTGAGGAGGCGGCGGTGGAGGAGCTGTTCTTTTCCAAGAACATCACCACGGGAATTGCCGTGGCCCACGGGAGAGGGGTTATCCTCTTGGAGCTGGAGCGTGCCGGCGTGCCGGTCTACGAATATACGCCTATGCAGGTCAAGCAGGCCGTGGCGGGTTACGGCGGCGCGGACAAGCGCCAGGTCATGCTGATGACCCAGCGGCTGCTGCGGATGCAGAGCGTTCCCCGGCCCGACGATGCCGCCGACGCCCTGGCGATTGCCATCTGCCACGGCAGAAGCGCCACCAGTCTGCTGAACATGGAGCGGACCTTCGATCCGAAGCGGTACGACACGCGGTAGGGTCTCCATTCTTTTTCTTTTTCAAAAGAAAAAGAATCAAAAAGAAAACGTTGCGCGAAACTCCGTTTCGCTTTGTTTTGTGAGAGGTTTTTTATGTACTACTATGTATCGGGGACGACAGCCCATGTGGAGCCCTATTTGGCGGTGATTGACTGCGGCGGGGTAGGCTATGCGTGCCACACCACATCTTATACGATTTCGCAGATCAAAAAAGGGGAGAAAGCGAAGCTCTTTACCTATCTCAGCGTAAGAGAGGACGCGATGGATCTTTACGGCTTTGCCAGTCAAGAGGAGCTCAAGCTCTTCCGGCAGCTCATTTCGGTTTCCGGCGTGGGACCCAAGGCGGCACTGGCGATTCTTTCCTCCACGACTCCGGCGAATTTGGCAATGAGCATTATTACCGGGGATGAAAAGACGCTCACCCGGGCCCCGGGTGTGGGGAAACGGATTGCCCAGCGGGTGATTCTGGAGCTGAAGGACAAGCTGGCCAAGGGGCAGTCTATTTCCGCTTCCGGGGAGAGTGTTGCTGGTCCCGCGGTGACGATTATTCCCCAGAACAAGCTCAGCGAGGCCTCCGCCGCCCTGGCGGTGCTGGGGTACTCCCAGGCGGAGATTAACATAGCGCTCAAGGGCGTGGACATCGACGGCCAGCCCCTGGAGCAGGTGATCCGGCTGGCACTGAAGAATATGGTGAAGGGATAGGGCGATGAAAACCCTGCTTTTCATCAACGGTCCCATGGGCGTAGGCAAGACGGCGGTATGCCGGGCGCTCTTGGCCCGGCTGGAGCCGGGCGTGTGGCTGGACGGCGACTGGTGCTGGATGATGCGCCCCTTCCGGGTAACGGAGGAGAGCCGGACCATGGTCCTTGACAACATTACCGCGCTGCTCTCCCGGTTTCTCCGGAACCCGGAGCTGACTTATATCATCTTTGACTGGGTGATGCACCAGCCGGAGATTGCGGCGGATATCCTGTCCCGGCTGGAACTGGAGGGCGTGGAGGTTCAAAAATTTACCCTGCTGTGCCGCCCGGATACCCTGCGCAGGCGGCTGGAGGCGGATGCGGCGGCAGGTCTGCGGGAGCCGGATGCTGTGGAGCGGGGACTGGCCTATCTGCCTCTGTATGAAAAGCAGGATACGGCTAAAATCATGACGGACAACCTGACGCCGGAACAGGTGGCGGAAGCTGTCGCCGCGCACATCAAAGGAGAAAATCTATGATCTGGAACCAGCAGTATACCCAGGCGCAGACCCCGGCGGTGGAGGACTTCGACCGCCACATTGGAAGTCCCTATTGGCCGGCTCTGCGGAATTTTATTGAGAGTACCTACGGCGTACCGCCGGTGATCGAATACAGCCGGTGCGGCTCCGCGCCGGGGTGGAACATGAAGTACAGAAAAGGAAGCCGCGCTCTCTGCACCCTGTACCCGGACCTGCCGGAGGCGGGGCAGTTTACCTGCATGGTGGTGATCGGTGCCAAAGAGGCGGACCGGGCGGAAGCCCTGCTGCCCGCCTGCGATCCCGGGATACAGGAGCTCTACCGGACAGCGGGAGGGGCCGGCGCGAACAGCCGGTGGCTGATGATTGCCGTCACCTCGGACCGGATTCTGGAGGATGTGAAGGCCCTGCTTCAAATCCGGGTCAAGCCGCCGAAAAAGTGAGGGAATAGACCATTGAGCATTGATTTTTCCAACAGCGAGCCCTTTGTGGAGGAGGAATCCCTCGTTACAACCTCCCTGACCCGGGAGGACGAGGGCGAGTACAGCCTGCGCCCCAAGGCGCTCCGGGAGTACATCGGTCAGGAGAAGGCCAAGGGCAATTTGGAGGTTTTTATTCAGGCGGCGAAAATGCGCTCGGAGCCCCTGGACCACGTCCTCCTCCACGGCCCCCCGGGCCTCGGCAAGACCACCCTCTCCGGCATCATCGCCAATGAGATGGGCGTCAACGTCCGCATCACCTCCGGCCCCGCCATTGAGAAGGCCGGGGATCTGGCGGCGCTGCTGACCAACCTCAGCGAGAACGACATCCTCTTCGTGGACGAGATCCACCGCCTCAACCGCTCGGTGGAGGAGGT
>JAIEIQ010000302.1 GCA_029065305.1 Oscillospiraceae bacterium | reverse complement strand
CTCCTCCCCCTCGCTGCGCAGCTCCCCCCGGCTGGAGATCCAGGAGCCGGTGCCAACGTAAAACTCCTCGGGGTAGCTGGCGTAGTCCACGTAGGTCTCCTCCAGCTCCTCCAGCTCCGCCCTGCCCGCGCTCTCCAGGTTCAGGTAGGCAAACCACTGGACGGGGGACAGGTTATTTCCGTAGGCCTCCGCCTGCCGCGCCCACAGCTCATGGAGCGACGTCGTATCCGGCAGCACCAGCGTCACCATCCCCATGATCATAGGGCTGTACCGGGGATTGTCCCTCAGCCTTCGGACAATCCGGTAGGTAGACTCGCCCAGCTCCGTCCCCTTCCCCTGCGCTCTCCAGCGGATGGTCAGCTCGTCGCCCCTCGCGCCGTAGGCGGCAATCTCGCCGGGACCCAGGTCCAGCACCTCGCCGGTGGCGGCGGTGTAATCCGCCTCGGTGATAGCCGCGATATAGACATAGGTGCTGGTCCCGGAGGAGCGGTCAGTGGTGTAGGTCCCGTCGTCCAGCAGCCCGGCGCCGAAATCCAGCTCCAGGCAGGTCCGTGCATCCAGCACCTTGTACCCCTGCCCTTCCACAAAGCCGGTCTGCACCGCCAGCATGGCCTCCGGGCTGAAGGGGTCTTTCCCGCTGCCGTCCTCCGCCGCGTTCCTGTTATCTGGGTAGTACACCACCTTGACGTTGATATCGCCTGGGTACTGCTCATCTACCGCCCGCTCCGTCCCCAGGTACAGGGACAGAGTGCCGGAAAGCATGACCATCACCATGGTGCAGAGGATGCAGATGTTGGCAAGGCCCACCGCGTTCTGCTTCATGCGGTGGAGCATCCCGGAGACGCCGATGAAGCGGCTGGTTTTATAGTAGAACTTCTTATTGCTCCGCAAGGCCTTCAGAACGGCGATGCTCACGGCGGTAAACAGGCAGTAGGTCCCCACGATGACCAGGAACACCGCCACGAAATACAATACAACCGCGTCCACGCCGGTCCGGGTTGTCACGGCAATATAGTAGCCGGCTCCCAGGGTGAGAACGCCTAAAACCGTCAGCAGCCACCGGGTTTTGGGTTCCCGCTCGCCCACGTTTCCGCCGTGGAGCAGCTCAATGGGCTTGGAGACCCGGACCTTGTTGAGGTTCACCAGCAGCGCCGTCCCCAGCAGGGCTGCGAACAGCGCCGCCGTCAGCGCCATGCCGTCCCAGGAGATATAGAAGTCCAGGGGCACCGGCATTCCAATCATCCGGTGGAGGAAGAGGCTCACCAGCTTGTGGAGGATAAGCCCCACAGCAATTCCGCCGCCAATGCCCATCGCGCCGATGATCAGCGTCTCCACCACCAGCACCAGGGCGATATGCCCCTTGCCCATGCCCAGGATATTGTAGAGGCCCAGCTCCTTTTTCCGCTGCTTCATGAGAAAGCCGTTGATATACAGCACAAACACGGCGGAGAAGAGGTAGGCGATGACCATCCCAAGGGACATGAGCAGCTCCACGTACATATATGCGTTGGGCCGGCCCGGGGTCATGTCCTTCACGCCGGGGTCCCGCACCAGGGCGGACATGATGTAGATCGCCGCCACGTCCCCCAGCAGCGCCAGGATGTAGGGGAAGTAGAACTTCCAGTTGTTGCGGATGCTCTGGACCGCCAGCGTGGGAAAGAGCCTGCAATTACGCATTCTCCTCACCTCCAGCGGCCAGAAGGGTCAGGGTGTCGGAGATCTTCTGGAACATCTGCTCCGTGGTGTTCATGCCCCGGTAGATCTGGTGGAAGACCTCCCCGTCCCGGATGAAGAGGACCCGGCCCGCGTGGCTGGCGGCCTTGGTGGAGTGGGTGACCATGAGGATGGTCTGGCCCTCGGCGTTCACTTGGTCAAAGAGGCCCAGGAGGCTGTCGGTGGCCTTGCTGTCCAGGGCCCCGGTGGGCTCGTCGGCCAGAACGATCCTCGGCTCCGTAATCAGGGCCCGGGCCACGGCCGCCCGCTGCTTCTGTCCGCCGGAGATCTCGTAGGGGAACTTCTTCAGCAGCTTCTCCAGCCCCAGCCGCCGGGCCAGGGGCGTCAGCCGCTCTTCCATCTCCCGGTAGGGCTTCCCCGCCAGCACCAGGGGCAGGAGAATGTTGTCCTGGACGGAAAAGGTGTCCAGGAGGTTGAAGTCCTGAAAGACAAAGCCCAGGTGGTCCCGGCGGAAGGCGGCGATCTCCCGCTCCCGGATGGTGACGATGTCCTTGCCGTCCAGCAGGACCTTGCCGCTGGTGGGCTTATCCAGAGCGGCCAGGATATTCAGAAGGGTGGTCTTGCCGCTGCCGGACTCGCCCATGATGGCCACATACTCCCCCGGCTCCACCGCGAAGTTGACGCTGGCGAGGGCCTGGACCTGCTGTCCGCCGAAGCGGGTGGTATATACCTTTTTTAAATCGCAGACTTGAAGGATTGGCATAATAGATTAGTTCCTCCTTGGTTATTGTGGCTCTATTATAGCGCTCCCTCCCCTGCCCTGCCATAGGTCCGGCTTACAGGTGGCTTACAGTTCTGTAAGGTTGGCGGGCCGTCACGCCCCGCAGAGAATCTCCAAAAACGTCTCCCTGTCCATCCCGCTGAAATATTGGGAGATCTCCACCCCCTCCAGGGCCTTTTCAAAGTCCTCCCGCACCGGCCGGGCTCCCATCAGCCGTCCCTCCAGCGCCTCCGGCTCCACAGCGCTGAAAAAGTCCCCGCGGAAAGAGACCGCTGTAATAACCCCCTTTTCCACCAGCAGATGAGCCTCCACCGTCCCGCAGCCCTCCACCCGCCTCCGCCGGATCAATGTCCCCGCCGGAGACGCGCCGTAGTTCCAGGCCCAGGTCCCGTAGCGCTCCCGCCGCAGCTCCTCCACCGCCTCCATATCCTCCGCCGTCAGCTCATAGCGCTCCATGGGCTGGTCCGCGAAGAGCTTTTCCAGCAGGAGGGCCTTAAACTCCGCCAGGGAGGCGTCCTTCGGCAGGTGGGGCCGCACCGTGGTTACGCGGCTCTGGACAGACTGGACCCCCTTGGAGGCCATTTTCTCCCGGTCCACCTTCAGCGCCTGCCCCACGACGGAGAGGTCCGAATCGAACAGGATCGTCCCGTGGTGCATCACCCGGCCCTCCCGGACATACTGGGCATTGCCGGAGAACTTCTGCCCGCCGATGGTGATGTCGTTGCGGCCGTTGACCTCCGCCTGAACCCCCAGGGCACCCAGGGCGTCCGCCACCGGCTGGCAGAAGAGCTTCAAATCCAGCCGCGCCCCGCCGGAGGCGTCCACAATGTAGGTAAAATTCAGATTCCCCAGATCGTGGTACACCGCTCCCCCGCCGGAGAGCCGCCGCACCACCCGGATCCCATGCTCCCGGACAAAGGCCTCATTGATCTCCGCCAGGGTGTTCTGGTGGCGGCCCACAATGATGGCGTTGTCGTTCTGCCAGAGCATGAAATAGCCCCAATCCCGGGGCATCCGGTCAAAGACGTACTGCTCCAGGGCCAGGTTGAAGTCCGGGTCCGTGGTTTTGACGTCGATAAAGGTCATGGCCATGGCGTCTCCCCCTTTCGCGAAAAAAGCTTCCTACATTATAACAGGTCTTTCCCCTCCGTCAAGAGGGAAAAGCGCCCTCCGGAATTCTGAAAAATCAACAGGCGGTTGACAGGCGCCTCTGTCTGTGGTACTATTATGCTATACGATATAACGAGATACATACTAACAGGGAGGTGACCCGCCGTGGCGGACCAGGGGCCTATGACCGAGGCCATGTACTACATTCTGCTCTCCCTCCTGAGGCCCGGCCACGGCTACGGCATGATGCAGCGCGTCAAGGAGCTGTCCGGCGGGCGGCTGGAGATGGGCCCGGGGACGCTGTACGGGGTCCTCAGCCGCATGAGCCGGGAGGGACTAATTGTCCTCACCGGCGAGGAGGGCCGGCGGAAAAACTACGCCATCACCCGGACGGGCCGGGACGCCCTGCTGGCGGAATACCGGCGGCTCCAGCAGATGGTGGCCGACGGCGCGGTTTTGGAGGTGGAGAGATGAAGCACAAATACCGCTTTCACCCCAGCGAATACGCCCTGGGGGAGAACGAACAGTTTTACAGCGACATGGAGGCCGCCGGCTGGCGGCTGGTGAAGCGCGGGGAGAACCTGAGCAAATTTGAGCCCAAGGAACCCGGTCAGGTTCGATACCGCATCGAGGTTTCCGCCCCCGGATTTCTGGAGGAGGCGAACCTCAGCGAGGGGCAGCTGGCGGTGTTCGCCGACTGCGGCTGGGAGTACGTGGACAGCCGCGGCCTGCTCCACATCTTCCGCTCCCCTGCGGGCAGCGGCGCGCCGGAGTTCTACACCGACCCCCGGCAGCAGGCGGCAACCTTGAAAAAGCTGAAGCGGAACTGTATCTGGGGCTGGACCCCTGCCGTATTCATGCTCCTGTTTCAGTGGTCTATGGGCTTCGCCATGCAGGGCGAGCGGTTCTGGCCCAAGTTTACCGCCCAGTTTTACCGGAGCTGGATTGAGCATACCGCCATTCTGGCGGCCTGCTGCGCCCTGCTGGCGTGGGGGCTTGTCCTGTGGATCCACGACACCTGGCAGATCAGCCGGACCTATTACCGGATGAAAAAAGGCCAGCCCCTGGACCACAATCCCAAGAACCGGCATCTGATTTTTAAGGCGGTCCACCGGAGCCTGCTGGCGGTGGCGGCTGTTTTTATCGTTCTGGCGGCAGGGCAGCTTTTTACCACCGTGTTTTCAGATTTGCCGGAGACGCCGGAGGGGCCCTGCCTGCGGCTTCGCGAGCTGGGCTGGGAGGGGGAGCCGGGCTCCTTCATGGGTAAGGACAGCAGCGCGGTTTTCTCCCGGAGCCTGCTGGCGGACCACTGGGACACAGTGGAGTATCTGGGTGAGGAAAACAGTCTTGCGCCCTGGATCTATCAGGATGTGTACCGCCTGCGGGACCCGTCCATGGCGGAGGCGCTGGCCCGGGCGCTGATGACGGACGCCACCTTCTACGGGGATTTCCAGCCCTTGGAGATAGAGGGCCTGGACGCCGTCTGGACCACGGGCGGGCTGGAGCTGGTTGTCATCAAGGGGGAGCTGGTGGCTGGCATCACCTATCAGTCCGACTTAGATCCCGCGGCGATCTGCAAGGCTCTGGCGGAAAAATGGGCATAGCCGTCAGCGGCGGCTGACGCGCTCCACGCCGGCCTTGTGAAATCTTAACTTTATCTTATCTCTTTTCTTAACCGCTTTCTTAACCAAGCCCGTCTATACTGGCCCCATTCCAATCAAAGGAGGATGGAGCGAATCTATGGACTACGTTCTGAAAACCAACGCTCTGACAAAGACCTACAAAACCACGAAGGCCCTCGACCGCCTCACCATGTCGGTGGAAAAGGGAGCCATTTACGGCTTCGTGGGCCGCAACGGCGCGGGTAAAACCACCCTTATCCGCCTCATCTGCGGCTTGCAGTCCCCCACGGAGGGCTCCTTCACGCTCTACGGCTGCGCCAATACCAGCCAGGAGATCCACAAAGCCCGCCGCCGCATGGGGGCGGTGGTGGAGACCCCCTCCATCTACCTGTCCATGACGGCGGAGGAAAACCTGAAGCAGCAGTACCAGATCCTGGGCCTCCCGTCCTATGACGGCGTGAAGGAGCTGCTGGCCCTGGTGCGGCTGGAGAACACCGGGAAGAAGAAGGCCAGGGACTTCTCCCTGGGGATGCGCCAGCGGCTGGGCATCGCCGTGGCCCTGGCCGGGGACCCGGACTTCCTGATCCTGGACGAGCCCGCCAACGGCCTGGACCCCCAGGGCATTGTGGAGATCCGGGAGCTGATTCTCCGGCTCAACCAGGAGCGGCAGATCACTGTGCTCATCTCCAGCCACATCCTCGACGAGCTGAGCCGTCTGGCCACCCACTACGGCTTCATCGACGGCGGGCGGATGATCAAGGAGATCAGCGCCGCCGAGCTGGAGGCCAGCTGCCGGAAGTGCCTGCGCCTCACCGTCAGCGATGTCTTCTCCCTCCCCGCCGCCCTGGACAGGCTGGGGCTGGAGTACGCCGTCCGGTCCGGCACGGAGGCCGACGTCTACGGCGCTCCCTCCGTCACCGAGCTGACCCTGGCTCTCCACGCCGCCGGGTGCGAGGTCAAAAACATCCACGAGCACGATGAGAGTCTGGAGAGCTACTACATGAATCTGGTGGGAGGTACTGTCGATGAGTAACCTTCTGCGGGCCAATTTCTTCCGGATGCGCCGGGACCATATGTTCTGGACATGCTTCGGCACGGTGCTGGCCTGTTCCGCCGGCTTTATGATCCTCTGGTGCCGGGAGGCCCTGCTGCTGGGCTTTGAGGCTGTGCTGGAGCAGTGTTATTTCAATATGGTGATGTCGCTGGGGTTCTTTACCGCCATGTTTGCCGCCATGTTTCTGAACGCGGAGTACAGCGAGGGCACCATCCGCAACAAGCTGGCCGTGGGCCGCACCCGCCGGGACATCTACCTGGCCCACTTTCTCACAGTCCTGACCGCGTCCCTTTTCTTCGTGGCCGCGTGGCTTCTCGGCGGGTGCGCCGGCATTCCGATGATCGGGCCCTGGGGGTTCGGCCTTGAGGGGCTGGCGTTCCATGTCCTTATCGCCGTGGGCTCCACCATAGCCTTTGCCGCCATCTTCACCTTTCTGGGGCTGCTCCTCAGCGGACGCCCCGCCACCGTCATCGTGGTGCTGTCCTGGTTCGCCCTGCTGCTGGGCGCCAGCACGATAGAAAACATCCTCTCGGAGCCGGAGTTTTCCGGCGGCGTCCTCATGACCATGGACGGGATACAGACGATAAACCAGGAGCCCAACCCCCGGTATGTCTCCGGGGCACTGCGGACGTTTTATGAGCTTCTCCGGGATGTCATCCCCGCCGGACAGGCGATTCAGGTGCAAAACCTGGAGGTGTTCCATCCCCTGCGGGCACTGCTGTGCGATCTGGGCGTGACAGCCGCTTTTACCTTGGGCGGTCTGGCGCTCTTTGCGCGCAAGGACCTGAAGTAGGAGGTGCGCATGGGAAATCTGCTCCATGCCGGCCTCTCGCGGCTGGTGCGAAGCCGGGCCTTCCTGCTGGCACTGCTGGCGGAGCTGGCCTACACGGCCCTGGTGGTGATGGTCTGCTGGGACCACTACGCCGC
>JAIEIQ010000301.1 GCA_029065305.1 Oscillospiraceae bacterium | reverse complement strand
CGGGGCCACCTGGACATCCCCCGGCTGCGGCGGGGCGGGAGCCTGGCCCAGTGCTTCGCCATCTTTGTGCCCGAGGAGACCTACGCCCCCGAGGCTGGGCCCGGCGGAGCGGACCGGTATGTAAAGCGGGCCTACGGGGCCTTCCTGCGGGAGCTGGAGGCCAACCGTGAGGACATCCGGCAGGCGCGAAGTCTGGCGGACATCGAGGAAAACCATCGGGCGGGGCGGCTGAGCGCCGTGCTGACCATCGAGGACGCGGTGAGCCTGGACGGAAAGCTGGAGCGGCTGGACCAGTACGCCGGAATGGGCGTGAAGATGGTCTCGCTTCTCTGGAACAACGAGAACTCCCTGGGCTACCCATCCAGCCCCGACGCCGCCCGGCACGCCCTGGGCCTCAAGCCCTTCGGCCTGGAGGCGGTGGAGCGGATGGAGGAGCTGGGCATCGCCGTGGATGTGTCCCACCTGTCAGAGGGGGGCTTCTGGGACGTGGTCCGGGTGGGGAAAAAGCCCTTTGCGGCCTCCCACTCCTGCGCCCGCGCCCTCCGGGACCACCCCCGGAATCTGACGGACCGGCAGCTGCGGGCCATTGCGGACCGGGGCGGCGTGGTGGGCGTCAACTTCTGCGCCGAGTTTCTCCACAGCAGATCCGGCGAGGAGGAAACCTATACCGCCGTAGAGGACATCGCCCGCCACCTGCTCCACATGAAGAAGGTGGCCGGGGGGGATATCCTGGCCCTGGGGTCCGACTTCGACGGGATCAACAGCCGCCTAGAGTTCGGGGACTTCGGGGGAATGGAGGCGCTGGAGCGGGCTCTGGGGCAGTGGTTCTCCGAGGAGGAGCTGGAGGCCATCTGCTGGAAAAACGCCTGGCGGACCTTTGGCGGGATCTGGGCCCGGCCCGATTAGAATATCTGTCTGAGCGCGGGAAGCCCCGGCCCTCTCCATGGAGGGCCGGGGCTTCCTGTCTGGCACTGTCAGCGCCCCATGGTGTGCTTGACGGAGCTGGCTGCGGAGTCCACCGCGTCCGTGACCGCCTGCATGGTCTTGCCGGCGACGGTCCGCTTGCCCCTGCCGGTCCGCAGGGCCATGTCCGCCGCTACGCCGGCGGCTACGCCCAGCGCCATGCCCTTGACAAAGTTTTTCATCTCCATAACAATACGCCTCCTCTCGGTCTGCCTCTAGTATGGCCGTCCAGCCAAAATTTAAGCGCCCTCCGGCTATCATTTTATTTGCTAAATGCTGCCGTATCCTTTATAATAGAGAAAACAGTCAAAAAGGAGCGGCGACTATGATCACAACCATCTACCTGATCCGCCACGCCGAGGCGGAGGGCAACCTCTTCCGGGTGGCCCACGGACAGTACAACAGCAACATCACCCCCAGGGGCTACCGGCAGCTGAGCTATCTGCGCCGGCGGTTCCGGGACGTCCGCCTGGACGCGGTCTGCGGCAGCGATCTGACCCGGGCCCACACCACCGCCTCCGCCCTGTACATCCCCCGGGAGCTGGCGTTCCGGCCCGTTCCCCTGCTGCGGGAGATCCGGCTGGGGGTGTGGGAGCAGCAGAGCTGGGCGGAGCTCCAACGGCTGGACAAGCAGATGTACATCGACTTCAACAAGCGCCCCGACCTCTGGCACGCCGAGGGGGCGGAGACCTTCGCCCAGGTCCGGGACCGGATGCTGGAGGGCGTGCGGCAGATTGCGGCGGAGTACCCCGGCGGGACCGTGGCCGCCACCAGCCACGGCGCGGCCCTGCGGACGCTGCTGGGGACCCTCCAGGGGCTAAGCCTGGAGGAGATTGGCCGGACCCCCCACGGGGACAACACCGCCGTGTCCCTGCTGGAGGTAGAGGACAGGGCTATCAGGCTGATCTTCCGGGACGACAACAGCCACGTCCCCGCCGCTGTCTCCACCTTCCGCCGCCAGAGCTGGCACAAGGACGACGCCGCCACGGAGCCGGGCCTCTGGTTCCGGGTGGTCCGGGAGGACGGATCGGGCCGGGAGGTGGAGGGCCTTTTGGACGAGGAGGCCGTGGGGCGGCTGTCGGTCCGCTTCGAGGGGGACGACATGC
>JAIEIQ010000300.1 GCA_029065305.1 Oscillospiraceae bacterium | reverse complement strand
TGGTGGTGCCGTCGGACTTTTCCACCTCCTTGGTACCGGTGATCCAGTCCTCCGTGATCTCGATGGTGGCGGTTTTCTCCGGCTTATTGAGCGCGCACAGGTCGTTTGCCAGCATCCAGCCCACCCCCGCCAGCACGGCGGAGGAGACTACGACGATGACAATCCAGAGCAGAAAGGAGAGGAAGGGGTTGGAGCGGCTTCTCCCCGCCCTCTTCTTTTTCCCGGAGCGGGGCGGCTCCTGACCGCCGGGGCCCTGTCCGGCGGCCTGACGGCCCACCTGTCCGCCGTCCCAGCTGGTGGTTTGGTACCGATCCTCTTGATTCATGGGGCAACGCCTCCTTTTCCCTTGTCGGAGCGGGCCGGACAAGTCCGGCAAAAAATATTTTGGTGGTCAAGCTGCCTTTTGCCCTTCCGCCACATAGGATAGTGCAGACTATGAGTGAGGTGAACAGTTATGTGGAACAACAATGACAATGGCTGCCTGTGGATCGTGCTGATCATTATCCTCTTCTGCTGCTGCGGCTGCGGAAGCGGAAGCGGCGTGGGCGGCGGCTGCTGGGGCGGCGGCTGTAACTGCGGCGGCAGCAACTGGGGCTGTGGCTGCAATTGCGGCGGCTGCAACTGCGGCTGTGGCTGCGGCGGCAACTGCACCTGCGGCTGCACCTGCAACAACACCTGCTGCTGAGCGGGTACATAGGGCGGAGTGGGGCGCGTATGCGCCCCGCTCTTCTTTTTACGCCAGCAGCGCCTCTACAGCGGACCAGACCTCCCGGTGGATATCCTCCGGGGTGCGCACGGCCCCATCCCGGGAGCAGTCGATGCGGCGCCAGCCCAGGCGGCGCACAATCTCCGCCGCGTTTTCGCGGCACTGCCGCAAATAGCCGGCGTCCTTTTCATGAATATCCGCCGGTGTGTGGGTGACAGCCTCCCGAAGGCGCAGCATCTGGCCGGATATCTCTGTCGGCAGATCAAGATAGAGCACCAGGTCCGGCCTGGGCAGGCCCAGGCGGTTATATTCCAGGTCAAAGAGCCAGTCCAGAAAGTCCTCGCGCTCCTCCGCCGGGAGCTTGGACGCCTGGTGGACGGCATTGGAGGTGGTGTATCGGTTGGCCAGGATCAGCCGGCCCGCCTCGTAGGCCGCTCCCCAGTCCTCCTTGTAGGAGGCGTAGCGGTCGATGGCGTAGAGGGTGGAGGCGGCGCAGGCGCTCACGTCCTCGGGCCGTGCGCCCAGGGCTCCGTTCAGGTAGAGCCGGGCCGGCTCGGCGAAGGGGTTGCCGTAGCGGGGGAAGTCGATCTCCTGAAACGGGACGCCCGCCGAGCGCAGGCGCTCCGCCAGTATTCGGGCCTGGGTGGCCTTGCCGGAGCCGTCGGTGCCCTCGAACACAATCAGCTTGCCGCTCATTTCCGCTTCTCCCCCGCCGCGTGGACCAGAAACAGGGGCAGCTTAGCCACCCGGCCGATGCGGCTGGGCTCCTTGGCCACCCGGTAGAGCCACTCCAGGCCCAGCCTCTGAAACACCTCCGGGGCCCGCTGGACCCGGCCGGAGAACACGTCCAGGCACCCGCCCATGCCGATGAGGAGCCGGGCGCCGGTGGCCGCGCCGTTTTGCTTCATCCACTTCTCCTGCTTGGGGGCCCCCAGGCAGACAAAGACAACCGCCGCGCCGCTGGCCTTGATGTCCTCTATGACGGGCCTGTCGTCCTGGAAATAGCCGTCGTGGGTGCCCACGATTTGCAGGCCGGGGTACTGCTTCTCCAGGTTCCGGGCGGCCTCCTCGGCCACGCCGGGCTTGGCCCCCAGCAGGTAGAGGGTGTCCCCGCCCTGGGCCATCCGCTCCATGAGCTTCTGGGCGAAGGCGATGCCCGGCACTCTGGCCTTCAGGGGTGTTTTTTGAAGTTTG
Organism: Oscillospiraceae bacterium; assembly: GCA_029065305.1. Lineage (GTDB taxonomy): Bacteria > Bacillota > Clostridia > Oscillospirales > Oscillospiraceae > Pelethomonas. Next base: position 2,694 of record JAIEIQ010000300.1, on the reverse strand, counting down.
GCCCCGTAGATGACGCCGATGCCGTCGGCCAGCACCAGGTCCGCCCCGTTGACGGCCTCCATAGCCTCCGGGTCCGCCCGGCAGATCTCCACGATCTCCGGATTGGGGGTGACGGCGTAGTGGACCCCCTCAGTGCGCAGCAGGCGGACGCCCTCCGCCACAGCCTGCTCCATGGTTACGTTGTCGAACCCGACGCCCAGGATATTTACGCGCATGGAATCGCTCCTTTCCTTGGTTGCGCATTCTTTTTCTTTGTGAACAAAGAAAAAGAATCAAAAAGAAAAACTTTTTGCGCAAAACTGCGTTTTGCTTACCGGTGGATTTTTTGATAGATGGCCCCGCCGACACCTCTGACGTATTTGATGCCCCGGCAGAAGTCGCTCATCAGGTTATAGACCTCGTCGGACCACTCCATACTCCGGTGGGACAGGCCCCGCTTATAGTTTTCCAGGACCACGCCGTAGCGCTCGTAGGCCCGCTCCACCGCGTCCTCCCAGCTCAGGTACAGCTGGTCCATGGCCCGCTGGCCCAAAGCTCGCAGGGCCGGGCGGTCAAAGCCGGTCCGCTCCAGCAGGGCGTGGAGGGAGTCCGCGTTCTCCTCGATCATGAGGGCGTTCTCGCCGTCGGCCAGGTCCTCGGCGGCGCAGGAGTCCTTGATCAGGACGCTGCCCAGGCCGCAGGCCGCCGCCTCCCGGACCACGATGCCGTTGGTATCAAAGGTCGAGGGGAAGAGGAAGAGATCCGCCATGCAGTAGAAGGCGCGCAGGCGCTCCCGGTCCAGGACCGTTCCGGCGAAGAGGACCCGGTCCGTCAGCTCCAGCTGCTTGACGTAGTCCTCCATCTCCTTTCGCTCCAGGCCGTCCCCCACCATGACCATTCGGAAGTCCCGGCCCTCCTGCTTCAGCCGGGCCAGGGCGTCCATCATCAGGCGGATGCCCTTGTACCACATCATCCGGCCCACAAACAGGTAGACCGGTATGTCCATGGGGAGCGCCAGCTCCTCCCGGAGGGCCCGGGCGGCCTCCTCCGGGACGCGGCCTTTAGGGAAATCCACGCCGTTTTCCATGACGGTATATTCGCCCTGGTAGCCCAGGCCACGCAGGTTCTCCCCCGCTCCCCGGCTGACCACCCACACCTCGTCGCAGGCGGCCACATTATCTACCAGCAGCCGCAGGGCCCCCTTCTGGACCCGCTCCGCCAGGCCGGTTCGAGAGAGCTCGATATCAAACTTTGTGTGGTAGGTGAAGACCATGGGCACGTCGATCTGCTCCCGGAGGACCCGGGCCATCGCTGTGGACATGGCGGGGCAGTGGGAGTGGATAATATCGGGCTTGGCGTCCGCCAGGGCGGCTACCGTCCGGACGCTGAAGGGATATCCTGCCCGATAGCCCACGATCCGGGTGGTATCTATGCTGCGGTAGCGCACCACCGGGAAGGGGTAGTTGTCCTCCACATTGGGATAATCCGGCACCGCCACAATCGTCTTGCCCAGCCGCCTGTCGATAATTCTGGCGTAGTTGACCACGGCGTTGGCCACCCCGTCGATAGCGGGCGGAAAGGAATCGTTCATCAGACAGACAGTCAGCTTTCTATGGGGCATAGCCTCCTCCTTCCGGTCCGCCCTCGCCCCATCGCGCAGGGGACCTCACAATAGTATAGACAGTATAGCAGGAAATTTCGTTCATTTCACCCGTATTTTGTGAATGGGCCCTTAAAGATTTTTTAAGACGGCTCCCGCCGGCGCAGAAACCGGAATTTTGTCTCGCTGCACACCACCGCCACAAAGATCAGGGCGAAGCCGGCGCACATCTGCGCGCTCACCCGGTCCCCGGCGAAGAGCACGGAGCACAGCACCCCGAACACCGACTCCAGGGAGAGGATCACCGACGCGGAGGCCGGGTCGGACCAGACCTGTCCCACGTTCTGAAACAGCAGGGCCACGGTGGTTGCCATCACGCCCAGGTAGGCAAGGGGCAGCAGGATATCGGTCCGGGCGAGGGCCTCGGCGGGGAAGGTCTCCGTCAGGGCCCCGCCGATCCAGGCGTAGAGGGCGGCGAAGGCGAACTGGAACACAGTCAGCAAATAGATATCCTTTCGCGGGGACACCTTGGCTACCGCCACGATATGGGCGGCGTAGAAGATGGCGCACAGCAGGGTCAGCGCGTCGCCGGCCTGCACCGTCAGCTCGCCGTTCAGGCTCACCAGCCCCACGCCGGTCACGCACAGCACAGCTGCCAGGATATGGAACCGGTCCGGCCGCACCTTGAGGACCGCCCAGTGGAAAAAGGGCACCATGACGCAGTAGACCGCGGTGAGAAAGGCGTTCTTGGACGGCGTGGTCAGGGCCAGACCGTAGGTCTGGATGCTGTAGGCCAGATAGAGAAAGGCCCCTATGACGGCGCCGCGCCACAGGTAGTCCCTGGTAAAGCCCCGCCAGCGCCTCCAGCAGAAGAGCCCCAGCAGCACCGCGCCGGTGGTGAAGCGGATCGCCAGCAGGTACTGGACCGGCAGCGCGTCCAGGGCGTTTTTCATGATAAAAAAGGAGCTGCCCCAGATGAAAGCGGCGGCGGCGAGCATGGGCTTGGCCAGCCGCCGCATGATATGTTCGTCCATGGAAAGACCTCTCTTTCTGTCTAGGCGAGAAAGGATAGTCCGGCTCTGTCTCGCTTCGTATTGTTATCACTCCGGTAGTCC
>JAIEIQ010000030.1 GCA_029065305.1 Oscillospiraceae bacterium | reverse complement strand
AGCTTCCTGATGTGGCTGGGCGAGCAGTGCAATGAGTTCGGCGTGGGCAACGGCATCTCCATGATCCTCTTCGCAGGCATCATCTCCCGGGTGCCCTCCATGGTGGGCAATCTGTACAGCGGCCTGGTGTCCGGCGCCATCCCCTGGTGGACCATTCTGCTGATCGTGGTGGGCATTCTGGGCCTGGTGGTCCTCATCGTCTTCGTCAACGACGCGGAGCGCCGCATCCCGGTCCAGTACGCCAAGCGGCAGGTGGGCCGGAAGATGTACGGCGGGCAGTCCAGCACCCTGCCCATGAAGGTGAGCATGGCCGGCGTCCTGCCTGTCATCTTCGCCCAGTCCATCGCCACCATTCCGGCGACCATCGGCGCCTTCCTGCCGCCCCCCGGCGAGGGGAGCTTCGGCGCGGCGGTGCTGGACGCCATCGACAGCAAGAGCGTGCTGTACCTGGTGATCTACTTCCTGCTGATCATCGGCTTCAGCTACTTCTACGCCACCATCCAGTTCAACCCCGTGGAAATCGCCAACAACCTCAAGCGCAACGGCGGGTTCATCCCCGGCTTCCGTCCGGGCAAGCCCACCAGCGACTTTATTGCCAAGGTCCTCAGCAAGATCACCCTCTTCGGCGCGATCTACCTGGGCATCGTGGCTATCCTGCCCCTGCTGGCCGATAAATTCTCCAAGGTCAGCATCGGTATCGGCGGCACCAGCGTCATCATCGTGGTGGGCGTGGCCCTGGAGACGGTGAAGGCCCTGGAGAACCAGATGCTGATGCGCCAGTATAAGGGCTTCCTGGAATAAGGAGAAGGACATGAAACTGATCTTATTAGGCGCCCCCGGTGCCGGAAAGGGCACCCAGGCGGAGATCCTCTGCAAGAAGCTGAGCATCCCCACCATCTCCACCGGCAATATCCTCCGTGCCGCTATCAAAGAGGGCACGCCCACCGGCTTGAAGGCCAAGAGCTTCATCGACGCCGGGGCACTGGTGCCCGATGAGGTCATCATCGGCATTGTCGATGAGCGTCTGGCGAGAGACGACTGTCAGGGCGGCTATATCCTGGACGGGGTGCCCCGCACCATCGCCCAGGCCGAGGCCCTGGAGAAGGCCGGCATCGCCTTTGACGCCGTGGTTTCCATTGAGATCAGCGAGGAGGAGATCCTCCGCCGCATGTCGGGCCGCCGGGTGTGCGAGGCCTGCGGCTCCAGCTACAACGTGGAGGCCGTCCCCCCCAGGGTGGAGGGCGTCTGCGACAACTGCGGCGGGAAGCTGATCCAGCGCAAGGATGATACACCGGAGACCGTCCGTGAACGGCTGAAGGTCTATCATACGGAGACAGAACCCCTGGTGGACTTCTACCGCCGGCGGGGCCTGCTCCGGTCCGTGCAGTCCGCCGACACCAAGGACGAGACGACATGGGCAATTCTGAAGGCATTGGGCATGGAGGGGAAATGATTACCCTGAAATCCAGCCATGAACTCGATCTGATGCGCCAGGCGGGAAAAATTACCGCGGCGGCTCGCGCTCTGGCGGGAGCTATGGTAGCCCCTGGCGTAACAACCCGAGAGATCGACAGAGCGGTAGCGCGCTATATCCGCTCCCGGGGGGCAAGGCCCTCCTTCCTGCACTACAACGGCTATCCTGCCAGCGTGTGCATCTCCGTCAACGACGAGGTCATCCACGGCATCCCGGGGAACCGGGTGCTGCGGGAGGGCGACATCGTATCCGTAGACGTGGGGGCCTTCAAGGACGGCTTCCACGGGGACTGCGCGGGGACCTTCCCCTGCGGAGAGGTCAGCGAGGAGGCCAGGCGGCTCATGGAGGTGACCCGTCAGAGCTTCTTCGAGGGCATCCGGTACGCCCGGGAGGGGTACCGGCTGCCCGACCTGTCCGGGGCCGTGCAGCGGTTCGTGGAGGAGCGGGGCTTCTCCGTGGTCCGGGAATACGTGGGCCACGGCATCGGCAGAAAGATGCACGAGGACCCGGAGGTGCCCAACTATGTGGAGCCCAAGGCGGGCCGCCCCCGCTTCCTGCGGGGGATGACCATCGCCGTGGAGCCCATGGTGAACGCGGGAGGCGCCGGCGTCTATACGATGCCGGACGGCTGGACGGTGCGGACAGCGGATGGGCGGCTCAGTGCCCACTACGAAAACACCATTCTGATCACGGACGGGGAGCCGGAGCTTCTGACGGACCCCGATGCGAAAGCGGAGTAATTGGCTATGGACATCGCGCGATCAGATATCGTAAGATCAGCCGCCGGCAGGGATGAAGGCAAGCTCTTCTTCGTCCTGGCGGTGGAGGAGGACTACCTCCTGCTGGCGGACGGCAGGCTCCGGAAGCTGGAGAGCCCCAAGCGGAAGAAGCGCAAGCACACCGTCTTCTTCGCCAAGGGCTCCGGCCGGACCGCCGAGAAAATCAAAAACGACGAAAAAGTGACGAACAGCGAGCTTCGCAGGACCCTCGCCGCCTTCGGCGAGGGGGGTAATCCAGACCAGGAGGGATAACACTTGGCAAAATCCGATATGATCGAGGTTGAGGGTGTGGTCACCGAGGCCCTCCCCAACACTACATTCCAAGTAGACATAGGAAATGGGCATACGATCCTGGCCCACATTTCCGGAAAACTCAGAATGAACTTCATCAGGATCCTGCCTGGCGACAAAGTCACGGTGGAAATGTCTCCCTATGATTTGACCCGTGGCCGGATTACCTGGCGTACGAAGTAGGAGGAAACGCAATATGAAAGTTAGACCGTCCGTAAAGCCCATGTGCGAGAAGTGCAAGATTATTCGCCGCAAGGGTCGCCTGATGGTGATCTGCGAGAATCCCAAGCATAAGCAGAGACAGGGCTAAGTGAATTTGGAGGTGCTGAAATATGGCAAGAATTGCCGGCATTGACCTGCCCAAGGACAAGCGCATTGAAATCGGGCTGACTTATATCTACGGCATTGGCCGCAAGAGCGCCAAGGACATCCTGGAGAAGACGGGCATCAACCCCGACACCCGGGTGAAGGATCTGACCGAGGCGGAGGAGAGCAAGCTCCGCGAGGCCATCGATCACGGCTACACCGTGGAGGGCGACCTGCGCCGGAGCGTGGCCCTGGACATCAAGCGGCTGAGCGAGATCGGCTGCTACCGGGGCATCCGCCACCGCCGGGGCCTGCCCGTGCGGGGCCAGCGCAGCAAGACCAACGCCCGCACCCGCAAGGGTCCCAAGAAGACCATTGCCAACAAGAAGAAGTAAGGAGGGAGAATTATGGCTGCACCTAAGACTGGCAAGAAGGTTATCCGCCGCCGGCGCGAAAAGAAGAACATCGAGAGGGGCCAGGTCCATATCCGTTCTTCCTTCAACAACACCATGGTGACCGTCACCGA
>JAIEIQ010000003.1 GCA_029065305.1 Oscillospiraceae bacterium | reverse complement strand
ACAGCATCTATATGGTACAGATACCTTTGCAGGCATGCATTCTGCTCTAAATATCAATACTTTCAAGAGGTTTCAGGATATGACAAAAATACTTTTCGTCTGTCACGGCAACATCTGCCGCAGCCCCATGGCCGAGTTCATCATGAAGGACTTGGTGAAAAAAGCGGGACTGGAGCGCCAGTTCCACATCGCCTCCGCCGCCACCAGCACTGAGGAGATCGGCAGTCCGGTCTATCCTCCGGCCCGGCGGAAGCTGGCGGAGCACGGCATCTCCTGCGCTGGCAAAGCTGCCCGGCAGCTGACACAGGGAGACTACAGCCAATACAGCCTGCTGATTGGCATGGACCGGGCCAACCTGCGGAATATGCGCCGCATCTGCGGCGGCGACCCGGAAGGCAAAATCCACCCCCTGCTGGAGTACGCCGGACGGCCCGAGGACGACGTGGCGGACCCCTGGTACACCCGGGACTTTGACGCCGCCTGGCGGGACATTGAGGCCGGGTGCCGGGGCCTGCTGGCCCATCTGACGGAAGAGGAGGACTGCCGGTGAATATTCTCGCCTTTGAGTCCTCCTGCGACGAAACCGCCGCCGCCGTGGTCCAGGACGGACGGCAGGTCCTCAGTGACGCTATCGCCTCCCAGGCGGACATGCACGCCATTTACGGCGGTGTGGTGCCGGAGATCGCCTCCCGGAAGCACGTGGAGGTCATCGCCGCCCTGACGGATCAGGCCCTCGCTCAGGCCGGAATCGCCAAGCCGGACATCGACGCGGTGGCGGTGACCTACGGCCCCGGGCTCATCGGGGCGCTGCTGGTGGGGGTGAACTTCGCCAAGAGCGTGGCCTGCGCCCTGGGGAAGCCCCTCATCCCGGTCCACCACCTCCGGGGCCACATCGCCGCCAACTACATCGCTTTCCCCTCGCTGGAGCCGCCCTTTCTGGCCCTGTGCATCTCCGGGGGCAACTCCATGCTGGTGGACGTGCGGGGATACACCGATATGTCCATCCTGGGGGCCACCCGGGACGACGCGGCGGGGGAGTGCTTCGACAAGATCGCCCGGGTGCTGGGTCTGCCCTACCCCGGCGGGAGGCCCATGCAGGAGCTGGCCCGAGGGGGGGACGACGCCAAATATCCCCTGCCCCGGGCGAAGATGGCCGGGAACGATCTGGACATGTCCTTCTCCGGCCTCAAGACGGCGGCGGTGAACCTGATCCACAATGCCCAGCAGAAGGGGGAGGCCCTGGACCGCTCCAGTCTGGCGGCGTCGGTGGCGGCTGCGGTCAGCGGGGAGCTGGTGCCCCGGGCCATGCTGGCGGCGGAGCGCTGCGGCCATCACACGGTGGTCGCCGCCGGGGGCGTGGCCGCCAACGAGCGCATCCGGGCGGACCTGGAGCGGGCCTGCCGGGAGCGGGGCCTGCGGCTGTTTCTGCCGCCGCTGAAGCTGTGCGGGGATAACGGGGCTATGATCGGCTGTCAGGCATATTACGAATATCTGGCGGGGGCCCGGGCGGACAGCAGCCTGAACGCCTACGCCACGCTGGAAATATAGACGGAGCCCGCCTGCGCAGACGCGCGGGCGGGCTTTCTGCCGGGATGCAGGCGTGCAGGGGAATCCCCTCGGGAAAACCGGGGAAATCGTGAATCGCTTCATAAAATGTCATTATGTAAAGCAGCCGCGCCAGGCAGAGCTGTGGAAAACATGGGCTGCGGCGTCTGCAAAAATTTGGGAAATAGCGGGGAATAGCCTGGGGTGTCTGGGGAGAGACGGTGTGGAAAACGATGTGGATAATGTGTATAACTTGTTGTAGAGAAAAATTATCAAAAATTTTATGTGAATATATCGAACAGATGACCAGCCCCCGGAAAAGCCGGGAACTTTGTAAAACCACGCAGAAAGCGGAGCGGTTTTTTGGAAAATTTGTGAAAATAGTCGGAGCGCGTTTTTTGCCGGGGAGGGCGGAAATTTGCGGAACGTATGGAGAACACGCCGGACAGACTGCAAGAGAGGCTGCAAAATACGGAGGGTTATCGTATGCGTTTCGTCATATCCGCCGCCCCGCCCGGGCCTTGGGAAATTTTCGCTGGAACAGCTCATCTTCCGAACCTCCTTATATTTTTCGGATTGATTTTCCAGCTGTTTTGTGCTATAGTGGAGGCAGTCAATCTGCTGATTGTGACGCTGACCGGGGCGCCCTGTCCCCCTCAGCCATACCGTTGGACCGTTGGGGGGAGAAATCTTGGATAGCAGAGACCTTGATACCATCACAGGCGCCGGATCGGACTCCGGCGGCTATACATACCGAAAGCTTCTGCGGATCGATCTGGACCAGGACCGCTGCGACGTGCTGAAATCCGGGCCCGAGGGCTGGCAGCCGGGGAGCGGACCCCTCACCCAGCAGCTCGAGCAGTTCGCCAGAAGCGGCGCGGTTCACCCGGAGGATACGGAGCGCTTTGTGAGCTTCACCCGGCTGGAGCACCTGCGGGACGCCTCCCGGAGCGGACGGGAGGGCGTGTCCCTGCTCTACCGCCGGCAGACGGCGGCGGGCTGCCGCTGGAACCTGATGGAGATCATTCCGGACCGCCCCGGCGGCGGGGAGGGCAGCTCCGCCATCCTCTGCGTCAAGGACATCCACGACGCGCTGTGGGAGAGCCTCTCCCGGGAGGAGATCGGCATCCGGGGCCAGGAGCTCATCCGCAGCCTTGGGGAGCAGAACTTCAACATTTACACCATCAACCTCATCACCGGCGCGGCGGACCCCATCCGGGTGGACGGCCAGATGCGGGGCGGAACCACGCCACTGGCCCTGCCCTGGAAGCAGCTGATGCGCCTGCACATCAAGGACCACCTCCTCGACTCCTATCAGGACGCCTTTGAGCGCCGGTTCTCTCTGGAGGGCCTGCGGCAGACCTGGGCGGACGGCCTGCGCAAGACGGAGATGCTCTGCCAGTGGCGGCGGGGGGAGGGCTACCGCTATATCTCCATCACCGCCCACTTCAGCCGGGAGGAGCGGGCCAGGAACTACGCGGTCCTCGCCCTCCAGGACGTAGACGAGCGGATGCGCCGGGAGCTGGCCCACACCAAGCGGGACGCCCAGTTGGCCGCGATCCTCAAGTCCCGGTTCCGGACCCTCAACGCCGTGAACCTGGAGAGCGGCCAGTGCGAGCTGCTGGATCTGACCCGGACCGCCGGGCCGGAGAACACGCGGCTGGAGGACTACCGGTTTTACACCCAGACGGAGCTGGACAGCTTCGTCCATCCCGAGGACCGGGAGGACTACCTCGCCGCCCTCTCCCTGGACCACCTGCGGGAGAAGGCGGCGGCTACCGAGGACTTTGGAGAGGAGGTCTGCCACTACCGCCAGCAGGGGCAGGAGACCCGCTGGATGGAGCAGCGGGTGATCTACAGCCGGCAAAAGGGCCAGGTGATGGTCAACATTCTGGGCCAGGATGTCACCCGCCAGCACCAGCAGGAGGAATCCCGGCGGCAGACCCTGGAGGACCGGGCCTACATCATCAGCAGTCTCAGCAGCCTGTTCTTCTCCACCTACTATATCGATCTGGACCACGACTCCTTCCGGGCCGTTATCCAGCTGCGGCGGGTGGAGGATGTGCTGGGCGAGGAGGTCAACTGCACCGCCGCCCTGCAGATCTACGCCAACCACTTCATCCATCCGGAGGACCGGGCGGAGTATCTGCGGGTGATGAGCATCGACAATCTGCGGCAGTCCCTGCGCTGGTGGCAGCCCTGCGCGGCGGTGGAGTACCGCAAGCTGTCGGATGACCCGTCAGCGGGACCGGGGCAGTGCGATTGGGTGCGGGCCACCGCCGTGCTGGCCCAGACCGGGTCCGACGATATGCCGAAAACGGTGGTCTACGTGGCCCAGGACATCACCAGCAACCGGCACAGGGAGGAGACCGGCCGCTGACCGGCGCTCCGGGCGCTCACGGGAAAGGACGGGAGAGAATTCATGGATAAGATATTAGTGATTGACGACAGCCCTGTCCAGGCTGACTTTTTGCGCTCTATTCTGAAGGACGACTACGATATCACCACCTGCCAGACCGCGCACGACGGCCTCCGCGCCGCCAAGGAGGAGACCTTCTCCCTGATTCTTCTGGATGTCATTATGCCGGACATGGACGGCTTTATGGTGCTCCAGGAGCTCAAGGGGACAGAGCTGACCAAGTCCATCCCTGTTATCCTCCTCACCAGCCTGGCGGACATCCAGTACGAGGAGCGGGGGCTCCTGCTGGGGGCGGTGGACTACGTGGCAAAGCCCTTCAGTCCGGTGATCATCAAGGCCCGGGTCAACACCCATATCCAGCTCTACCACTACCAGAGCCAGTTCAAGCAGCAGGCCATGGTGGACGATCTGACCGGCATCGCCAACCGGCGGCGCTATGAGGATGTGAGCGCCGCCCGGTGGCAGGAGGCGTACCGGTTCGGCCTGCCCTTCTCGGTGTGCATGTTCGATATCGACAAATTCAAGCTGTACAACGACACCTTCGGCCATCCGGCGGGGGATCAGGTCATCGCCGCCGTGGCCAAGACAGTGTCCGCCTACTTCCACCGGGCCACGGACCTCTTCGCCCGGTACGGCGGGGAGGAGTTTGTGGCCGTGTTCATCGGGAACACCGGCCGTTCGGCCTTTGAGTTTATGAAGACCGTCCGCCAGGCGGTGGAGGATCTGCGGATTCCCCACAGCGCCTCCGTGTCCCAGTGGGTCACTGTCAGCATCGGCGGCGTGAGCACCGTGCCGAAGGCCGGTGACAGCTATGACACCTGCCTGAAGCTGGCGGACACCATGCTGTACGACGCCAAGCGCTTTGGCCGGAACCGGGTGGTCTGGTTCGACGAGAACAAGGAGCACCTGCGGGAGAAATAGGATGACGTATAAAAGCCTCGAAACCTTGCGGTTTCGAGGCTTTTGCCGCCTGGATTTTCTCATCAGACTTCTTTTCCGGTCATCACGCAAAACAGAATAAAGCGTATAACAGTCAACGCGAATATCGTGCCAACGAGCGCATAACCCATCATTCTTCCGTCCATGATTGCGACGGCGGAGGCAAAGGCAATGACAATAACAGAGGCCACCATAATTTTCAATCCGAGCGCGTCTACCCTGTGCAGAATTTGAATAGCCCGCTCATCCTTTTCCTCTTTGGCGTACTTCCGAATCCGTACTGCCTGCATGACAAAAAACAGAATGGAGAATGTGGCAATCATATTTTGGATTGTGTCATAATAATGATGCCAGTCCCGCCTTGCCCACATCCAGTAATAGCACACGAGGAGCAGCGCGTAAATGGTTTTTGTCCCTACCATCTCTTTTAAGGAAACGCTTGATTTCATCGTTCATCCCTCACTTATTGTTTTCCCTGCTTGACAGGGGTGACGACAGGCCTGCCGTCCTGATCGACCAAAACAGTCAGTCCGGTTCCCGTCTGCTTCCCATGGGAGCCCAACAGGTAGTTCACGCCGGTTTCCGTATCAACGATGATCTTTGCCACGTTAAGAACACCCTGGGAGTAGACCTCCACAAAACGATCCTTTGCCATATGCCCACCTCCTTTCCCGCCGTGCCATTTGACAGTGCAACCATACCACATAAACCTGGCCTTGTGGTTTAAATTTCCTGAATGAGCAAAAAGGCTTCCGGAATGGAATGGGAGGGAACCAGCTCACTGGTTCCCTCCCATTTTTTCGCGGAGCGCCGCCTTCCCGGCGCGGGAGAGCAGGCACTCATGGCCGCCGGCCCACAGCTTGTTGTGCTTCAAATCCACCGCTTCGATTTTATCCGCCGCCACCAGATAGGCCCGGTGTGTGCGAATAAAGCGGTCCCCCAATTTAAGCTCCAGTTCATTGAGG
>JAIEIQ010000299.1 GCA_029065305.1 Oscillospiraceae bacterium | reverse complement strand
GCTGTGGGGGTGGGGGCTGGTTCCCGTCACCATTGCGCTGGAGGCGGCGGCGGTGCTGGTGGAGTGGCGGTGCTGGCGGGCGCTGTCGGATGAGGTGAAGCGGCCGTTTCTCTTCTCCCTGCTGTGCAACGGTTTTTCCTACGGGGTAGGATGTATGCTCAATCTGCTGTGAAATGGAGGAATTGTGATGAAAAAATTGTGGATACTCTGTCTAGCTCTGCTGACCGCCGCCTCGCTGACGGCCCCGGCCTTCGCGGACATTCTCTGGGAGCCCAGCGACGATGAATTCTACCTGCGCCACCGGGACGAATGCTCCCCTGTTGTCCGGGGGTTCTACGCCAACGGCCCCGAGGGCTTCGTGACCCTATGGGACGCCCCCGGCGGCAGCGCCGTCCAGGGCCAGTACGAAAACGGCACCGTCCTCTGGGTCTACTGGCAGTATGAGGACTGGGGCTTCATCACTGTCTGGGAGGACGGCGGCAAACACACCGACGGCTGGGTCCCTATGGACCATCTGGAGCTGGTCTATGACTTTCAGTGCTTCGCCGAGGAGTACGCGGCCCTCATCACAGACTATAACGGCGAGTTCGCGGACTACGGCGGGGATGCGGAGGCCGTACATTTCTACGAGTACCCCGGCGCGCCGGAGGTCAAGCAGACCATGGAAATGGACATGATGGATGTGCGGGACAACCTCATGGGCAAAAACGGGAACTATGTCCCCAAGATTTTTGTGGATGAGGATGGCCGGACCTGGGGCTTTGTAGGCTATATGTACGGGCGGATCGACGGCTGGTTCTGCCTGGACGAGCCCGACGGCACGGGCTTCCCCGTCCGGGAGGTGTCGCAGGCCAATCTCACCCCGGCCCAGCCTCCCCAATTCCCCTCCAAGGGAGTTCTGCCCTATGCGCTGGTAGGGGCCGTGGTGATTGCCACCGGCGGGATTTTGCTGGCACTTCTCCGGAAAAGGAAACGCTGACCGGCTATATGCCGTGAATTTTGACACATCTCACGACAGGAGTTTTTGGCGGGGAAGAAATTTAGGCAATATAGAACATTGAAAAAAGTTCTGGATTCTGCTAAACTATAACCAGTTTAGGGGAACAACCTGAACTGTTGTATCGTTTTTCCTCAATCTTCTCCATCAAGGAAACCGCCGTCCGGCATTCGGGCGGCGGTTTTCTTCCCGGAAAAAATGAAAAAACTTTGAATTTATCGGAAAACGCCCCCGCCGGACTTGCGGCAGGGGCGTTTTTATGGTAAACTGAAAAAATATAATGGGAAAATAGGGGCGCGGGGTCTGCCCCGTCCCTCCCGAACATATCAGACAGATACGAGGAAACAGAGCTATGGAAATCACACAGGGCGTCCGCTTTGACACCCTGGGCCTGTCCCAGGAGATGCTGCGGGCGCTGGAAAAGAAACATTACGAGGTGTCCACCCCCATTCAGGCCGGGTGCATCCCCCCCATGCTGGACTGGCAGGACGTCACCGCCAAGGCCCCCACCGGCACCGGAAAGACCTTCGCCTTCGGCATCCCCATTATCGAGCACATCGACCAGGACTCCGACCAGGTCCAGGCGGCGATTCTCGCCCCCACCCGGGAGCTGGCGATGCAGATCACCAGCGAGATGCGGGATCTGGCCCAGTTCCGCCCCGGCGTGCGCCTCGTCTGCCTCTACGGCGGACAGCCCATCGGCAAGCAGATCGACGCCCTGAAGAAGAAGCCCCAGATCGTGGTGGCCACCCCGGGCCGCCTGGGGGACCACCTCAAGCGGCGGACGGTGCGCATCGACCAGGTCCAGACCGTCATCCTCGACGAGGCAGACCGGATGCTGGACATGGGCTTCATCCACGATGTGACGAAGATCCTGGACCAGATGAAGAAGCGGAAGAACCTGGGCCTCTTCTCCGCCACCATCAGCCGGGAGGTCATGGACATCGCCTGGGTCTACCAGCGGGATGCGGTGGAGATCACCGTCCGGGCCGACGAGGAGAACAAGCCCGATATCCTCCAGTACCGCCTGGAGGTGAACATGAGCGAGAAGGTGGACACAGTGGAGCGGATCCTGGAGCGGGAGCACCTGGACCGGGTGATGATCTTCTGCAACACCAAGGGCAACACCGAGCGGGTGGCCAAGCTGCTGCAAATGCGGGGCGTGGACGCCCAGTGCATCCACGGGGACATCCCCCAGGAGAAGCGGGAGAAGGTCATGGCCCGGTTCCGCCGGGGGGAGCTGCGGGTGTTCGTGGCCACCGACGTGGCCGCGAGAGGCATCGACGTGGACGACGTGGACGCTGTGATCAACTACGACGTGCCCGATGAGAACGAGTACTATGTCCACCGCATCGGCCGGACCGGCCGGGCCAAGCGGCGGGGCGCGGCCTACACCCTGGTCAGCGACTACCCGGGGCTGGTGCGCCTGAACAACATCGCCCGTCACACCGGCAACACGGTCCAGCCCGTCAAATTTGACGAGGCAGGGGAGCTGGTGCCGGCGGAGGACAGATGACGCCGCTGCCGCCCAATCCTCTGAAAGGAGGCGTTTCATGCTGAAACTGAGAAGAACGGCCCTGATGCTGGCCCTGGCGGCGCTGGCGCTGCTCACCGCCTGCGGCGGACAGGAGGGCGTTCCGGCGGAGCCGGAGCAGGAGCCCTTTACCCTCACCGCCGCCCTGGAGCTGCCGGAGACGCTGGACCCGGTCAAGGCCGGCGGGACAGTGACCGCCCATCTCTTTGAAAATCTGATGGCCTGGGGGGACGGCGGCGAGGGCTTCGCCCAGCTGGTCCCCGGCCAGGCTGAGAGCTACACCGTGGAGACGGACTACGCCGGGTGCGCCACCTGCACCTTCAAGCTCCGGGAGGGCCTCCAGTGGTCCGACGGGGAGCCGGTGGACGCGGAGGACTTCGCCGCCGCCTGGCGGCGGCTGGCGGACCCGGAGAACGAGCTGCCGGGTCGGGAGCTGCTGTCCATTGTGGCCGGGTATCACGAGGTCCAGGAGACGGGGGACCCCAGCCTGCTGGCGGTCTCCGCCCCGGACGCGGGGACCTTTGTGGTGACGCTCCAGGGCGGCTTCGCCGGTTTTCTGGAGGAGCTGTGCGCCGGAGCTGCCACCATGCCCCTGCGGCAGGAGCTGCTGGACAGCGGCAGGTGGGGCAGGCCGGAGGCCGGCATGGTCTCCAACGGGCCCTATACGCTGGCCTCCGCCGGAAGCGGGAGCCTCCGGCTGGAGAAAAATCCGTCCTACCACACCCCCAACCCCAAGGGGGCGGAGGTGATTACCTTCGTATCCGCGTCGGGCGGTGAGGCTGACTACGCCAAGCTCCAGAACGGGGAGCTGGACTTCGTCCTGGACCTGCCGGACGCGGCCCTGCGGGAGCGGAGGGACAGCGGGACATGGCTGCCGGAGCCGGAGGCCGTGTCCTACTGCGTGCTCTTCAATACCCGCCGTGCCCCCTTCGACGTGCCGGAGGTGCGGCAGGCCCTGTGCCTGACGGTGGACCAGGAGGCCCTTGCCGCCGCCCTGGACGCCCCCGTCCTGCGGCCCGCGCCGGGGCTGGTGCCCTACGGCGTGGCCGACTACGGCCAGCGGGACGAGGAGGAGCCGGAGCCGGTGGAGGAGCCCGCCATCCCGGGGGGCGCGCCGGTCCAGGAGACGCCGGAGGAGCCCCCCCGGCGCTGGGACTTCCGGGCCCACGCCCAGGAGCTAGTGACCCTCTCCACCGGGGGAGAGGACTACGCCGCCGCCTGCACCCGGGCCCGGGCCCTGCTGGCCCAGGCGGGGTACGGCCAGGAGCGGCCCTTCCCGGTTGTGGAGTACCTCTATGTGGACGCCTCGGAGGCCCGGGCAGCGGCCCAGGCCCTCTCCCAGATGTGGCAGCAGGAGCTGGGCATCACCGTCACCCCACGCTCCGTCACCCAGGAGGAGTACGACGCCGCCCTGACCCCTCCGGAGAGCAGGGAGGACGGGGAGAGCAGCGGAGACAGCGGAGAGGAGCCGGTTCCCGCCTTCCAGCTGGCCGCGCAGGCGTTCACCGCTTCCCGGGACGACGCCGGCGCGTTCCTCAACCGGTGGCGGAGCGGACGGAGCCCCACGGGCTACGCCAGCAGTGCGTTTGACATCCTCATGGACAGCGCCTCCGCCGCTCTGGCCCCGGACGCTTTGGACGCCCGGGACGCCTACCTCCACGACGCGGAGGCGATCCTGCTCTCCGACGGGGCGGTGCTGCCCCTGTTCTGCCGGGGGAGCAGTTTCGCCCTGGCGGAGGACCTGACGGGGCTCTGCCGGACGGCGGGCGGGGTGTACCTTTTCACCGCCGTGGAGGAGCTTCCGGAGGCGTAAAGCTTTAAATGATGACGATTAAAAAACATAACATAAGGAGGAACAACCCCTATGAGCTGTACAGACTGCCTCAGCCGCAATACCTGCCCCAGCGCGGATAAGCCCATGGAGAACTATATCCGCTCCCTGCCCCTGGAGACGGCCCACCACCGGGTGGAGGGCCAGAAGACCAAGTGCGGCTTCGGCCTCCAGGGGGTCTGCTGCCGGCTGTGCGCCAACGGCCCCTGCCGCGTGACCCCCGACGCCCCCCGGGGCATCTGCGGAGCCAGCGCCGACACCATCGTGGCCCGGAATTTCCTGCGGGCCGTAGCCGCCGGGTCCGGGTGCTACATCCACGTGGTGGAGAACACCGCCCGGCAGCTGAAAAACACCGGCCTCCATAAGGACAAGATCCGCAGCGAGAAGGCCCTGAACCATCTGGCGGAGCTCTTCGGCGTCACCGGCGCGGACAAGTACGAGCTGTGCGTGAAGGTGGCGGACGCGGTGCTCTCCGACCTGTACCGGCCCGAGTACGAGCCCATGGAGCTGGTGGAGAAGCTGGCCTACGCCCCCCGGGTGAAGAAGTGGAAGGAGCTGGGCATCATGCCCGGCGGCGCCAAGGGCGAGGTGTTCAACAACATCGTCAAGACCTCCACCAACCTCAGCTCCGACCCGGTGGAGATGCTGGTCTCCTGCCTGCGCCTGGGCATCTCCACGGGGCTCTACGGCCTCCAGCTGACCAACCTGCTCAACGACGTGGTTCTGGGGGATCCGGTCATCCGTCCCGCGCCGGTGGGTATGAACGTCATTGACCCCGACTACATCAACATCCTCATCACCGGCCACCAGCACTCCCTGTTTACCTACATCCAGGACCGGCTGCTGGACGCGGACGTGGTGGAGAAGGCCAAGGCCGCCGGGGCCAAGGGCTTCAAGCTGGTGGGCTGCACCTGCGTGGGCCAGGATCTCCAGCTCCGGGGCGAGCACTACACCGAGATCTTCGACGGCCACGCGGGCAACAACTACATCTCCGAGGCGGTGCTGTCCTGCGGGGCCATCGACGCGGTGCTCAGCGAGTTCAACTGCACCCTGCCTGGCATTGAGACCGTCTGCGAGGAGCTGAAGATCAAGCAGATCTGCCTGGACGTGGTGGCCAAGAAGGCCAACGCCGAGTACATCCCCTTTAACTATGA
>JAIEIQ010000298.1 GCA_029065305.1 Oscillospiraceae bacterium | reverse complement strand
AGATTGGGGACATCATCCGCCGGGCCATGGACTACGATGAGTACCGCTGGCAGCGGGAGAACAAGCTCCGCATCACCGAGCCCTTCCGGGCCGAGGGGCTGCACAAGGTTCTCTACCAGTGCCCCCGCTGCCTGACCGAGAGCAGGATGGAGAGCAAGGGCGCCCGCCTCACCTGCGCCGCCTGCGGCAGGAACTGGGAGATGGACGAACTGGGCGTCCTCCACGCCCTGGAGGGGGAGACGGAGTTTCCCCACATCCCCGACTGGTTTGAGTGGGAGCGGGCGCAGGTCCGCCGGCAGTTGGATGAGGGGACCTACCGCTTTGAGGATGAGGTGGAGGTCTACTCCCTGCCCAACGCCTGGCGGTTTCAGAAGCTGGGGATGGCCCGGCTCACCCACGATATGGAAAACGGCTTCGTGGTGGAGGGCGAGCACAACGGCAAGCCCTACCGCATCCACCGCCCGCCTCTGGGGATGTACGGCCTCCATATTGAGTACGACTACTGCTACCTCCGGCCGGAGGACTGCGTGGACATCTCTACCGACAACGACAGCCTCTACTGCTACCCCACCAAGCAAAACGTGGTTACAAAGCTCTCCTTCGCCGTGGAGGAGCTCTATAAAATAAAAATGGCGGAGCGAAAGAAGCTCCGACCGCGAAAATAATCTACGAAACCATCAATTTTTATCACTTGGGAGGACATCTTATGAACACCTGCTATATTCCCCAGGGCTACCGCACGCCCCTGTCCGGCTACGACATGCAGCGGGCCATTGAGTTTATCAAGAGCAGCTTTCAGGAGAACCTGAAATATGCCCTGAACCTGCGCCGGGTCTCCGCCCCCCTCTTTGTGGACAGCTGCTCCGGCCTCAACGACAACCTCAACGGCGTGGAGCGCCCCGTCTCCTTCGACATCCCCTCGGTCCCCGGGGCCGATGGGGAGGTGGTCCACTCCCTGGCCAAGTGGAAGCGCCTGGCCCTCAAGCGCTACGGCTTCTACCCCGGCAACGGCCTGTACACCGACATGAACGCCATCCGCCGGGACGAGGTTCTGGACAACATCCACTCGGTCTACGTGGACCAGTGGGACTGGGAGAAGGTCATCACCCGGGAGGAGCGGAACGAGGACTTCCTCAAGTACACGGTCCGCTCCATCGTGGGTGCGGTCTGCGACACCTGCGACGCTCTGCGCCGGGCCTTCCCCCAGCTGAAGGTGAAGCTGGACCGGGAGGTGACCTTCCTCACCACCCAGGAGCTGGAGGACCTCTACCCGGACCTGACCCCCTCCCAGCGGGAGGCGGAGTTCCTGAAAACCCATAAGACCGTGTTTCTCATGCAGATCGGCAAGACCCTCCGCAGCGGCATCCGCCACGACGGCCGGGCCCCGGACTACGACGACTGGGAGCTCAACGGCGACATCCTCATGTGGAACGACGTGCTGAACCGGGCCTTTGAGATCTCCTCCATGGGCATCCGGGTGGACGAGGAGAGCCTGAACCGCCAGCTGGAGCTGTCCGGCTGCGGGGACCGGCGGGAGCTGCCCTTCCATAGGATGCTGCTGAATGGGGAGCTGCCCCTGACCATGGGCGGCGGTATTGGACAGAGCCGGCTGTGTATGCTGATGCTGGGCTGCTGCCACATCGGGGAGGTCCAGGCCAGCCTGTGGGATCAGGAGACTATGGATGCCTGCGCCGCCGCCGGCGTCCGGATTCTGTAATTGGAGCAGAAGGGAGACAAGCCTATGGAAAACTGGCTGTATGTCATGTTCATTGAGAAGACCAAAACCTACAACCGGCTCACAAAAGCCGCTGTGGAGCGGCATGTTGCCAACCTGAAAAATCTGGACGAACAGGGGCACATCGAGCTGGCCGGAGTATTCAAGGGATATCCCGGGGTCGCGGGGATGTATATCCTCCGGGCCGGGAGCCTGGAGGAGGCCGAGGCGCTCTGCAAGCTGGAGCCCCTTGTCCTGGAGGGCTTTGCCACCTATAAGCTCAAGGCCCTTCAGCCGGCAAACAAGGATAACAACTATCTGCTTTGACGAAAGGAACGATACCGATGGAGAAACAAGTCTTATCCGCGCTGGAGCCCCAGAGCGTCTTTCATTTCTTCGAGGAGATCTCCCGCATTCCCCGGGAGTCCGGCAGCACCCGGGCCGTCAGCGACTGGACCGTGCGCTTCGCCCAGGATCGGGGCCTGCGCCGCTGTCAGGACACGCTGGGGAACGTTATCATCTGGAAGGACGGTTCCCCCGGCTATGAGGACCACCCCGCCGTCATGCTCCAGGGCCATCTGGACATGGTCTGCGTTCAGGATCCCGGTACCGGCCACGACTTTGCAAACGATCCGCTGGACCTGTACGTGGAGGGGGATTGGATAGGGGCCCGGGGCACCACTCTGGGCGCGGACAACGGCATCGCTGTGGCTATGATCCTGGCCCTGCTGGACGACAATACCCTGGCCCACCCGCCGATCGAGGCAGTCTTTACCGTGGACGAGGAGGTAGGGCTCCTGGGGGCGAAGGAGCTGGACTGCTCCCAGCTCGCCGCCCGCCGCCTCATCAACCTGGACAGCGAGGAGGAGGGCATCCTCACCGTCAGCTGCGCCGGAGGGGCCCGGTGCGACCTGAAGCTCTCCCTGCCGGCGGAGCGGAAATCCGGCATTATCTGTGAGGTCCTGATCAGCGGCCTGCCCGGCGGACACTCCGGCGCGGAGATCCACAAGAATTACGCCAACGCCAACCGCCTGCTGGCCCAGTGCCTGATGGAGGTGCCGGATCTGCGGCTGGTTTCCCTCCAGGGCGGCAAGCAGGACAACGCCATCCCCAGCGGCGCCAGGGCTGTTGTTCACCTGCCCCGGGAAGCCTCGACGGATGCCGCCCAAAAAATCTACGCGGCCTTTGACTCGGCGAACGCCGCCTATTACACGCCTGACAGCGCGGAGCCCACTTGCGGCGTTTCCTTTGAATATCCGCACATTCTCCCGGAATCCCTCTCCCCGGAGGACAGCCGGAAGGTGCTGGAGCTGATTCTCGCCGCCCCCAACGGCGTCCAGGCCATGAGCCAGGATATCCCCGGGCTGGTGCAGACCTCCCTGAATCTGGGCATCCTCCGCCTGGAGGACGGGAAGCTCCGCCTCTCCTGGAGTGTGCGCAGCTCTGTCGCCGCAGAGAAGGAGGAACTGATCGGGGCGCTCCAAGCTCTGGCGGAGCGGTGCGGCGGGTCCTTTGACCGCCGGGGGGACTATCCAGCCTGGGAATTCCGGAAGGACTCCCCTCTCCGGGAAACCATGGTGCAGGTATTCCGGGAGCTCTCCGGCGGGGAGCCCAAGGTGGAGGCCATCCACGCGGGGCTGGAGTGCGGCCTCTTCGCCGGGAAGCTGGAGGGGCTGGACGCCGTCTCCATCGGACCGGACATGCGGGACATCCACAGCCCCCGGGAAAAATTATCCGTATCCTCTGTGGGAAGGATCTGGGCCTATCTGACAGCGGTTCTGGCCCGGCTTTGACAATACGGTTTGAAAAGGAGTAAGAGTATGAAATTTCACGAGATGCCCTACCAGCGGCCCGAGCTGGACGCCTTCCGGAAGAAAACTGAGGACGTTCTCTCCCGCATCCGGAGCGCCGGGAGCGCCCAGGAGCAGATCGACGCCTACCGGGACTTTGACCAGACCCGCATGGAGGTAGATACGCAGATCTCCCTGGCCTACGTCCGCCACACCATCGACACCCGGGACGCCTTCTACGAGGCGGAGAACGACTTCCTGGACGAGATCGGCCCCTCCTTCCAGGAGCTGGGGCGGCAGGTGGATCTGGCCCTGCTGGATTCAAAGTTCCGCCCCGCGCTGGAGGAGGAGTTGGGCAAAAAGCTCTTCACCGATCTGGAGATCAGCGTGCGGACCATGAAGCCGGAGATCCTGGAGCTGATGCAGGAGGAGAACCGGCTTCAGAGCGAGTACCAGAAGCTCTACGCCTCCGCCATGGTGGAGTGGCGGGGAGAGCTGCTGCCTCTGCCCAAGCTGGGGCCCTTCCTCCAGGATCCGGACCGGGCCGTGCGCAAGGCCGCCTGGGAGACCCGGGGACGCTGGTTTGACAGCCACCGGGAGGAGCTGGACGGGCTCTACGACAAGCTGATCAAGAACCGGGACGCCCAGGGCAAGGCCATGGGCTACGAGAGCTATATCCCCCTGGGCTATGACCGGCTGGGCCGGAACTGCTGGGGCCCCGAGAAGTGCGCCGCTTTCCGGGACCAGATCGCCCAGGATATGGTGCCCATCGTGGCCCGGGTGAAGCGGGACCAGGAAAAGCGGCTGGGGGTGGAGAAGCTGCGGCTCTATGATGACGCCCTCCTCTTCCCCGACGGCAACGCCAAGCCCCAGGGCTCCTCTGAGGACATTCTCGCCGCCGGCCGTGAGATGTACCACGCGCTCAGCGGGGAGACCCGGGAGTTCATCGACTTCCTCTACGACGGGGAGCTGCTGGACGTGCTCAGCAAGGAGGGCAAAGCCCCTGGCGGCTACTGCACCAACTTCTCCATCTACAAGGCCCCCTTCATCTTCTCCAATTTCAACGGCACCAGCGGCGATGTGGACGTGCTCACCCACGAGGCGGGCCACGCCTTTGCCGACTACCGCGCCGCCCGGAAGGGCTACCTCTCCGCCCTCAAGGGTCCCACCATCGAGGCCTGCGAGTGCCACTCCATGTCCATGGAGTTTTTAACCGCCCCCTGGCATGAGAAGTTCTTCGGGCCCCTGACACGGAAGTATGAGATCGGCCACTGCGAGGACGCCCTCATCTTCATCCCCTACGGCTGCATGGTGGACGAATTCCAGCACCGGATGTATGAGAATCCCAATCTGACGCCGGAGGAGCGCAACGGGATCTGGCTGGAGCTGGAGAAGAAGTACCGTCCTTGGATGGACTACGACAACCTGCCCTTCTACAGCCGGGGAGCCCTGTGGCAGCAGCAGCTCCACATCTACCTCTACCCCCTCTACTATATCGACTACTGCATGGCCCAGACGGTGGCCTTCCAGCTCTGGATGGCCTCTCTGGAGGACCGGGAGGACGCCTGGGCGCGGTATCTGCGGTTTGTGGACGCGGGAGGCACTCAGACCTTTGAGGGGCTGGTCCAGACCGCCGGCCTCCGTCTGCCCTATGACCCCGGGTGCGTCCGGGCGGTGGGAGAGAAGATCTCCCGGTGGCTGGACGAGAATCCGCTGTAAGAAAAACTGGAGAAAAAGACCGGCGGAGTGGGCTTTCCACTCCGCCGGTTCTCTTTCTCAAACCGCCTCCTCCAGCAGCACCACCCCGTCCGGGTTGAGCATCTGCCGGTAGAAGGCACTCGGCCCCCGGTCCACCACCTGGTAGTGGACATAGGGCTCATAGTCGCACAGCCACTGCCCCCGCAGCGCCCCGTCCCGCACCTCCAGGCGCAGCTGGAAGCACTGGCTGGTGTCGTTGGTGAGCATCAGATCGTGCTCCGGATAGACGCAGGCCGCGCCGGGAGCGCCCTCCCCGCCGGAGAGGCAGCACTCCTCCACCGTCAGAGGCGTGTGGAGGGACATCCACAGCAGCAGTCCGGCCAGCTGATCCGCGTTTTCCCTCCGGTGCCGCCGCCCCAGGGCCCGCCAGCAGCTGAGAGTCTCCCCCGGCCGCAGGGTCACGCCGTCCAGCCGCGCCGCCATAGCCGCCAGTCCCGCCGCCGCCCCGCTCGCCAGCGGGATGGTGTGGGAGGCGTGGAT
>JAIEIQ010000297.1 GCA_029065305.1 Oscillospiraceae bacterium | reverse complement strand
AGGGGTCCTGGCGGCTTTTTGGGTACTTTTTCGGCGGCGAAAAAGTACCCGGGGTCCGGGGCGAGGAGCCCCGGCGCAGTCATCCCCCATCAATCCAGCAGTCCATCCTCCCGCATAGAAACAAAATCATCATCCGCAACGATAATGTGGTCAGCCAGCCGAATACTAACCGTCTCCAGCGCATCCCGGACCATCATCGTAGAAATCCTGTCCTCATGGGAAGGCACCGCAAACCCGCTGGGATGGTTGTGTGCCAGGGCCACCTGAGCCGCGCCGCAGAGCAGGGCATTTTCCACAATCCTGCGCATGTTGAGATCCACGCTCCCCACATCGCCCTCCGAAATCTTCCGGCAGCTCTTCATCCGCCCCTTGGCATCCAAGCAAAGCTGATACATCACCTCATTATTCTGCCCAACAAAGAGGTCCGTAAAAAACCGTCCCAGCCGCTGTGTGGTGTCAAGAATCGTCTCACTGGCCGCAGCGGCCATCCTGCCCCGGCGATAGACCTGATTCACCAGCCGCAGTAAAATCGCGGCATGTTCCCCAATCCCCTTCACCTTCTGAAGCTCCTCCACCGGCGCAGAGAGCACTGCGTCCAACGTCCCGAACCGCTCCATAAGCGCGTGTCCCGTGGGGTTGGTGTCCCCCTGAGGGATCGCGAAAAAGAGCAGCAGCTCCAGAACCTCGTGATCCGCAAAGGACTCCAGTCCGTGGTCCAAAAACTTCCGCTTCATTCTGCCCCGGTGTCCCTCGTGGGCGCTGCGCCCGGCCATAGCAGCCTCCTCTCCGCCGCCGGCCGAGGGCCGGGGCTGTCTGAATTTCATTGTAGCACACAAACATCTGTTTCACAAGAGCCTTTTTCCGCCCCAAGGCCCGCCCGCTTTTTGGCGGTTTTGGCCGAGAGTCCCGGCGGTTTTCCGCCAGAATTTAGGCGGTCTTTTCCTACCGCTTCCGGCCTTTTGGTGATAGAATCATACCACAACCACAGGAGGAACGCAACTATGACGCACCTGCTTTTACTTATCATCTACCTGTCCTTCATCAGCCTGGGCCTGCCCGATTCCCTCTTGGGCTCCGCCTGGCCCAGCATGTACGGCGGCTTCGGGGTCCCCATCTCCTGGGCGGGGGCCGTGTCCGTGGTCATCTCCATGGGTACCATGATCTCCAGCCTCCAGAGCGACCGGCTCACCCGCCGCTTCGGCGCGGGCCGCGTCACCGCCGCCAGCGTAATCATGACCGCCGCCGCCCTCTTCGGCTTCTCCCTGAGCACCTCCTACTGGCACCTGCTCCTCTGGGCAGTACCCTACGGCCTGGGGGCCGGAGGCGTGGACGCGGCCCTGAATAACTTCGTAGCCCTCCACTACGCCAGCCGCCATATGAGCTGGCTCCACTGCATGTGGGGTATCGGCGCGGCGGCGGGCCCCTATATCATGGGCTGGGCCCTCACCGCCGGCCTGGGCTGGCCCACGGGCTACCGCACCGTCAGCGCGCTGCAAGCGGCCCTCGCCGCCGCCGTGCTGATCAGCCTCCCTCTCTGGCGGCGTCCGCCGGCGCCCAGCGTGCCGGAAGCCGCCCCGGCGCCGGAGCGCCAAAAGCCCCTAACCCTGAACCAAGTCCTGCGGGTCCCCGGCGTGCCCTTCGCGGTGCTGCTGTTTTTCTTCTACTGCGCCGTCGAGCAGACCTTCAACCTCTGGGCCAGCAGCTACCTCACCCTGGAGCAGGGCATCCCGGCGGAGACAGCGGCCAGCCTCACCGGAACCTATTTTATCGGCATCACCCTGGGCCGGATGGCCGGCGGCTTCCTGACCCTGCGGTTCACCGACCGCCAGCTGATCCGCCTGGGCATCGGGGTCCTCCTGGCGGGGGTGCTGGCGCTGCTGCTGCCCTTCGGGGAGATCTCCGCCCTGGCGGGGCTGGCACTGGCCGGCCTGGGCTGCGCCCCCATCTACCCCAGCGCCATTCACGCCGCCCCGGCCCTCTTCGGCGCGGATAAATCCCAGGCGGTGATCGGTGTGCAGATGGCGGGGGCGTCCCTGGGAACCTGCCTGATGCCGCTCTTCTTCGGCTTTGTGGCCCAGCACGTGAGCATCCGCCTCTTCCCCCTCTTCCTCCTGCTGGCCGCGGCCCTGCTGACCGCCGCCCATGAGACCCTGCTCCGGCGGGCAAAGCCCCTGTAAAGAAATCCTAAATTTTTTCAGCGGCCAGACCCATCCTCAGGAAATCCCTTTACAATTTGTTCATATTATGGTAAAATCCGTTATCCCTATTTATTCGGAGGTGTGACATCCACCGCCTCCGGAGAGGATGCGGATACCAAATTCTTTCTAGGAGGTAGTATTATGCAGCTGCAAATCGTCCCCCTGATCATTGTCGGGGCCTACTTGATCGGTATGCTCATTGTCGGCTTCGTGGTCGGCAGGCTGAACATCAAGGACAGCCAGGACTACATGCTGGCCGGGCGGCGCATGGGCCTTTTCATGGTGGCCTTCTCCCTGTCCGCCAACAACATCGGCGGCGGCTCCACCACGGGCCTCGCCCAAAAGGCCTTCGGCGACTGGGGCATGAGCGCCATCTGGTACGTGCTGGCCGCGTCCATCGCCATGATCCCCCTGGCCTACTTCGCACCCAAGATCCGCAAGACCATGGCTGTCACCATCCCCGAGGTGGTTGGGCGGCGGTTCGGCAGGGGCGCCAGCACCTTTACGGCGGTGCTGAGCATCCTGTCTCTGTTCTGCCTGACCTCCTCCCAGATCGCCGCCTCCGGCACCGTAGTCTCCACCCTCACCGGCATCCCTCTGAATGTGTCCCTGGTCATCGCCGGGCTGGTCATCATCCTCTATACCACCTTCGGCGGCATGATCGCCGACCAGATCTCCGATCTGGTCCAGTTCGTCATCATTCTGGTGGGTCTGGCTATCGCCACCCCCATCGTCATCAACAGCTGCGGCGGCTGGGCCGCTGTCTCCGCCGCCCTGCCCGGGGAGCAGCTGAGCATCTCCAAGATCGGCTGGATGCCCATCATCGGCTATATCTTCAACTACTTCTGCACCTTCCTGGCCGGCCCGGAGATGGTCTCCCGGTTTGAAACCGCCAAGGACGAGCGCACCGCCCGGAACGCCGCCTGGCTCTCCGCCATTCTCATGGCCGCCATGTCCGTCTTCCCCACCCTGCTGGGCCTGGCGGCTCTGGCCCTCAAGGACAATATCCCCGGCCTGGCCGAGAACGGCTCCAACGCCATGATGGCCGTCACCAGCGCCTACGCCCCGGAGGCCATTGTGGGCATCATCTCCGCCGCTATCATCTGCGCCACCATGTCCTCCGCCGACTCCAACCTGCTGTGCATGTCCACCATGGTCATCAACGACCTGTACCTGGGCCTGGGCGGGAAGCGGAACCTGAGCGAAGCCCAGATCGTCCGCATCACCCGGCTGTGCAACGTGGGCGCGGCGATCATCGCCATGCTCATCTCCATGCTCAACGTGCCCATCGCCACCATGAACACCTTCGCCTTCGGCATCCGCTGCGCCGGCCCCTTCGCGGCCTACGGCCTGGGGCTGGTGATCCCCAGGGCCACCAAGCCCGCCGGCGTCATCTCCCTGGTGGCCGGAACTGTGGGCTTCTGCTTCTGGCAGTACCTCAGCGGCGGCGGCTTCTACCTGGGCATTCTGCCGGTGGTGTTCGGCTGCGCGGTGAGCGTGGCGGCGTTCTTCGCGGTCAACGCCATTACCCGAAGCATGGGCATGGAGCCCGCCCCCTCCGCCTACCTGGACGAGTAAGCGGGTACATAGTTCGACACCGCGGCGGGGCCTTTGGAGGTCCCGCCGCTTTCCAAGCGCCAGTATCTTCCTTTTTTTGTCCAAAAAGCGCTTGCCTGACCATGGAAAATCTGATATAATACACGCTGTATCACTGTCAACACATCTATGCGTACATAACGGCTGCCAGCCGGCCGGATAAGGAGTGACCCACTGCCATGGAGCAAAAGCGCAAGCAGACCATCCTAATCGCGGACGATTCCGAGATTAACCGCTCGATCCTGGTGGATATTCTGGGAGACGAGTACGACATTCTGGAGGCGGAGGACGGCGTACAGGCCGTAGCCGCCATCCGCAAGCATCTGGCGGAGATCGACCTGGTCCTGCTGGACATCGTCATGCCGGAGATGGACGGGTTTGAGGTCCTCACCGTCATGAACCAGCAGAATTGGATCGAGGACCTGCCCGTCATCATGATCTCCGCCGAGAGCGCCCCGGCCCACATGGAGCGGGCCTACAACCTGGGCGTCACCGATTTCATCAGCCGCCCCTTCAACGCCCTGGTGGTCCACCGGCGGGTGGTGAACACCACCCTGCTCTACGCCAAGCAGAAGAAGCTGGTGAACCTGGTGGCGGAGCAGATCTATGAGAAGGAGCAGCAGAACGGGCTGATGATCGACATCCTCAGCCATATTGTGGAGTTCCGCAACGGGGAGAGCGGCCAGCACGTGCTGCACATCCGCACCCTGACGGAGCTCTTCCTCCAGCACCTGATTCTGAAAACCGACCGCTACCAGATCACCCGGGCCGACATCTCCCTCATCAGCACCGCCTCCGCCCTCCACGACATCGGCAAGATCGCCATCCCCAGCGAGGTGCTCAACAAGCCGGGGCGGCTGACGGACGAGGAGTTCAAGATCATGAAGACCCACTCCGCCGTAGGGGCGGATATGATGGACAGCGTCCCCGTCCACCAGGGGGAGCGGCTGGTGGCGGTGGCCAGGAGCATCTGCCGCTGGCACCACGAGCGCTGGGACGGCCGGGGCTACCCCGACGGGCTCAAGGGGGATGAGATCCCCATCGAGGCCCAGATTGTGGCCCTGGCGGACGTGTACGACGCGCTGACCAGCCCCCGGTGCTACAAGCCGGCCTTCACCCACGCCAAGGCGGTGGAGATGATCCTGGGGGGCCAGTGCGGGACCTTCAACCCCCTGATTCTCGAGTGCCTGACGGAGACGGCGGACCGCCTGCCCGAGGTGCTCAGCGGCGCGCAGACCCTGGCCAGCCGCATGGAGCTGCGCAGCGTGGCCGAGGAGATGCACCGCCACGAGGAGCTCTCTGCCAGTGAGCGGACCCTTCAGCTGCTGGAGCACGAGCGGATGAAGTACAACTTCTTCGCCGCCATGACCCAGGAGCTCCAGTTCGAGTACACCGACTCCCCGCCCATGCTCATCCTCTCCGCCTGGGGTGCGGAGAAGCTGGGGCTGGGGGAGACGGTGATGGATCCGCTCCACAACGAGCGGGCCCTGGCGATTTTCAGCGGCGCGGATATGCACCGGCTGTCCCAGGCCCTGCGCAGCGCCCCCCGGGAGAACCCGGTGGTGACGTACGTGTGCAAGATCCGCCTGGGCGGGGCGGAGCGGTGGCACCGGATCATCGCCCGGACCACCTGGTCCAGCGACGATCCCCCCAAGTACACCGGCTTTATCGGCAAGGCCGTGGACATCCACGACTCCCATGAGAAGCTGGCGACCCTGGAGCAGGAGGCGTCCCACGACGCGCTGACGGGACTGCTCAACCACGCCTACGCCCAGAAGCGCATCCTGGCCCAGATAGAGGCGGGGCCGGCCAGCCACTACGCCCTGGCGATTCTGGATCTGGACCACTTCAAGTCCGCCAACGACAATTTCGGCCACAGCTTCGGGGACCAGGTGCTCAAGCACATGGCCGAGCGGCTCCACTTCAGCATCCGGGGCGGGGATACCGC
>JAIEIQ010000296.1 GCA_029065305.1 Oscillospiraceae bacterium | reverse complement strand
GGCTAAAATGAACATCAAGACCCCCTCCAGCAAAACCCAGATCAAATCCCTCTCCGGCGGCAACCAGCAGAAGGTGCTCATCAGCCGCTGGCTGGCCAACGACCCGGACGTGCTGATCCTAGACGAGCCCACCCGGGGCATCGACGTGGGCGCGAAGTACGAGATCTACTGCATCATCGCGGAGCTGGCCAAGCAGGGGAAGAGCATCATCATGATCTCCAGCGAAATGAGCGAGCTTATCGGCATGTCCGACCGCGTTATGGTCATGTGCGACGGCCGGGTCACCGGCTTCATCGACGGCCAGAGCGCCACCCAGGAGAGCATCATGGAATTGGCCACGCAGTTTGCTTGAGCCGGACAGATAAAGGAGGATAAAGAATATGGAAAAGACGGCGACTTCTCTCCCCCAGAAGATTTGGAAGCTGATTAAGGAAAACCCCATCGTGTTCATGCTGGTCATTGTCTGTTTCGCTGTGGGCCTGAACATTGAAAACTTCTTCTCCTTCCGCAACCTCAACAGCCTTATCAGCAACACCACTGTCCGGTTCCTCATCGCCCTGGGCGTGTCCGGGTGTCTGATCACCAAGGGAACGGATCTGTCCGCCGGCCGCGCCGTGGGCCTGTGCGCCTGCCTGGCTGGTACTCTGCTCCAGGACCCCACCTACACCGGCCGCATGTACAACTGGCCGGAGTTCAACCTCGTGGCCGCTTTCCTGGTGGTCGTCGCGGTGGGCGCGGTCTTTGGCCTCATCAACGGCCTCATCATCTCCAAGCTGAACGTGCCCCCCTTCATCGCCACCCTGGGCACCCAGACCATTGTGTATGGTATCTGCCTGGTCTTCACCAACGCCCAGCCTATCGGCAACTTTAAGGACAGCTACAAGAGCTTCGTCAACGGAACCGTAGGGAAGGGACTGTTTACTGTTCCTATTACCGGCGAGGTGTTCCCCGGCGTTCCCTATCTGCTGGCCTGGGCGGTGATTTTTGGCCTGCTGTTCTGGTTCCTGTACAATAAGACCACCCACGGCAAGTATATGTACGCCATCGGCGGCAACGAGAACGCCGCGGAGGTCTCCGGCGTGAACACCGTTCGGGCCAAGATCATCATCTACGTCACCGCCGGCGCCATGTACGCCATTGCCGGCTACCTGCTGGCCCCCAAGGGCGGCGGCGCTTCCTCCGGCTCCGGCATGGGCTATGAGCTGGAGGCCATCGCCGGCTGTACCATCGGCGGCGTGTCCACCACCGGCGGTATCGGCACCGTGGGCGGCGTGCTGGTGGGCGTGCTGGTGTTCGAGCTGCTGAAGATCGTGCTCCAGTTCCTGGGCGTCAACCCCTACTACAACTACATCGTTCAGGGCCTGGTCATCGTCACCGCCGTGGCGCTGGATATCCGCAAGTACATCGCCAAGAAGTAATGGACGAGAGAGAGCCCCGCTCCCCGGACGAACAGGAGGAGCTGGACACCCGCCCCGCTTGGCAGCGGATGAAGGAGGGCTGGTACGACAAGGTGCCCCTCAATGTCCGCCAGCTGGACGTGATCATCGCCCTGGGCCTTATCGGCCTGGCGGTGGTGGCGGTGCTCATCTTCCTGGACGCCTCAGGCGTATTCTGAGCGCGAATAAGCTCCGGCTCTGCCGGAGCTTATTTTGATTAAAAAACGCCGCCCCTTGCATGAAAAATCCATTTCCATCCGGCGGGGAGGCTTCTATAATAGAGGCGGTAAAAGCCCCGCGAATCAATCTATTTTTAGGGAGGCCGCTATGGACTGCACATTTTCCCCTCTGACTGATTTCACGAAGCTGGAGGCCGCTGTCTCCGACTTCTACGGACCCGCCGCCGCGCCGGCGCAGAGCGTCCGCTTCCGCCGTCTGCTGGACGGCCTGACGGAGACCTTCGGACCCCAGACGGCGGCGGCTGTCTTCTCCGCCCCGGGCCGGTCCGAGATTGGCGGCAACCACACCGACCACCAGCACGGCAGGGTCCTGGCCGGGAGCGTGGACCTGGATATCATCGCCGCCGTGGCCCCCAACAACAAGAATGTCATCCGGATCCAGAGCGAGGGCTTCCCCATGGACGTGGTGGAGCTGGACGATCTGGAGATCCGGGAGGAGGAGAAGAACACCTCCCAGGCCATCATCCGGGGCATCGCCGCCTGGTTCAAGGGCCAGGGGTGCGCCCTGGAGGGCTTCGACGCCTATACCACCTCCAACGTCCTCAAGGGCAGCGGCCTGAGCTCCTCCGCCGCCTTCGAGGTTCTGGTGGGCAGCGTCATCAACAGCCTGTTCTTTGAGAGCCGCTGCACCCCGGTCCAGATTGCCCAGATTGGACAGTACGCCGAGAATGTCTACTTCGGCAAGCCCAGCGGCCTTTTGGACCAGATGGGCTGCTCCGTGGGCGGCATGGTGACCATCGACTTCAAGGACAACGCCAATCCGGTGGTGGAGCGGCTGGACTTTGACTTTGCCTCCGCCGGCCACGCCCTGTGCATCATCGACAGCGGCGCGGACCACGCGGACCTGACGGACGAATACGCCGCCGTCACCATGGAGCTGAAGGAGATCTGCGCCCACTTCGGCAAAAACGTCCTCCGGGAGGTGCCGGAGGAGGAGTTCTACGCCGCCCTGCCGGTGCTTCGGCGGAAGGCCGGGGACCGGGCGGTGCTCCGGGCGGTCCACGTCTACGACGAGAACCGCCGGGTGGAGGGCCAGGTGGCGGCGCTGCGCCAGAACGATTTCCAGACATTTTTGGCGCTCATCCGTGCCTCCGGCCTCTCCAGCTGGCGGTACCTGCAAAACGTGGTCCCCGCCGGGTATACCCACCATCAGGAGGTGGCCTTCGCCCTGGCGATGGCGGAGCGGCTGCTGGACGGCCGGGGGGCCTGCCGGGTCCACGGCGGCGGCTTCGCCGGGACGGTCCAGGCCTTTGTGCCCCTGGATATGCTGGACGGCTTTAAGGCGGAGATGGAGCGGATTCTGGGCGGCGGATCCTGCCATGTGCTGACCGTCCGGCCCGTGGGCGGCGTGCGGCTGGTGTGAGGCATCCATTCTTTTTTCCTGAAAGAAAATTCTTCATTCAACTTCGTGTTCCCGATAGAATCAGACGAATAGATAGGCAGAACTATGGCTTGCAGACAAAAAGGGGTGTAATGGGTTATGAGGCGATGGATCCCTGGCGTTTTATTATTTATCCTGCTTTTGGGCGTGTCTGGCTGTTCAAAAAGTGCTGAGACTGCCGTTGTAAATACGTTTGAGCGAACACCGGCAGAACTTGTTGAAGAAACAGAAGATATTGTTTTGACAACTTATTATGAGATGAGCGACGGCACTTGGAAAACAGATGACCATACCTATCAGTATAAGCTGGTGATAACAGGGAGTCTAAACAATGCTGTAAAGGATACCACTTATACGATTTTAAGCAATGCAGAGGATATTACATTTGAACAGGCGTGGAAAGCGAGCGGACTGAGCAGCAATTTGGATGATTACTTTCAAATTGAGGACGCTGTTTTTGTGGCCATCAAATAGAAGGAATGTTCAAGGAATACAGAGCAGAATACGTCGGGAACACGAGAGCGAATTGGGAGAAAGAATCAAAAAAGAACCTTGCGCGAAACTTCGTTTTGCTTCTGGATGATTGATTAGGAGGGTATACGATGGTTGACACATACATTGCCGCT
Source organism: Oscillospiraceae bacterium (assembly GCA_029065305.1). Classification (GTDB taxonomy): domain Bacteria; phylum Bacillota; class Clostridia; order Oscillospirales; family Oscillospiraceae; genus Pelethomonas. The sequence continues at coordinate 2,063 of JAIEIQ010000296.1, read as the reverse complement.
CTGGCGGACTACGCCGTGAACAAGGGCCTCATTGAGGAGCGGGACCGGGTTTGGGCAATCAATCAGCTTCTGGCGGCTCTGGGCCTGGATGACTACAGCGAACCCGGCAGTCTGCCGAAAGGTCTGTCCTTGGAGACGATTTTAGGTTCCATTTTGAACGACGCCGTATCCCGCAAGTTCATCAGCGATGACGTAACCAGCCGGGACCTGCTGGACACCAAGCTCATGGGGGTGCTGACGCCCCGGCCCAGCTGGGTGGCGGAGCGCTTCCGGGCCCTGGCGGCAGAGGATAAGCAGGCCGCTACAGATTGGTACTACACCTTCAGCCAGGACACGGACTACATCCGCCGTTATCGCATTGCCAAGGATGTGAAATGGGTGACGCCCACGGAGTACGGCGACTTGGATATTACGATCAATTTGTCCAAGCCGGAGAAGGACCCCAAGGCTATCGCCGCCGCCAAGCTGGCCCCCCAGAGCGGCTACCCCAAGTGCCAGCTCTGCAAGGAGAACGAGGGCTACGCGGGCCGGATGAACCACCCCGCCCGGGGCAACCACCGGATCATCCCCATCACCATCGACAACAGCCCCTGGTTCCTCCAGTACTCCCCCTATGTCTACTACAATGAGCACTGCATCGTCTTCAACAGCCGGCACACGCCCATGAAGATTGACCGGGCGGCGTTCCGGAAGCTGCTGGACTTTGTGGTTCAGTTCCCCCACTACTTCGTGGGCTCCAACGCGGATCTGCCCATCGTGGGCGGCTCCATCCTCAGCCACGACCACTTCCAGGGCGGGCGCTACACCTTCGCTATGGAGAAGGCCCCAGTGGAGGCGTCCGTCACCTTCCCCGGCTTTGAGGACGTGGAGGCGGGGCTTGTCAAGTGGCCCATGTCCGTTATCCGCCTGCGCTGCGCCGACGACGGGCGGCTGGTGGAGCTGGCGGAAAAGATCCTCGCCGCTTGGAGAGGGTACACCGACGAGAGCGCCTTCGTCTTCGCGGAGACGGACGGCGAGCCCCACAATACCATCACCCCCATCGCCCGGAAGCGGGACGGGAAGTACGAGCTGGATCTGGTTCTGCGCAACAACATCACCACCGCTGAGCACCCCCTGGGGGTCTACCACCCCCACGCCGAGCTCCACCACATCAAAAAGGAGAACATCGGCCTCATTGAGGTTATGGGCCTTGCGGTGCTGCCCGCCCGGCTGAAGGGCGAGCTGGCCAGGCTGGGGGAGGTGCTGGTCAGCGGCGGCGACCCGGCGGCCGACGAGGTCCTGGCCAAGCACGCGCCCTGGGCGGCGGAGCTCCGGGAGAAGTATGCCTTCACGGCGGAGAACGTGGAGGGGATTCTCAGGGACGAGGTGGGCCGGGTGTTCGCCAAGGTCCTGGAGCACGCCGGTGTGTTCAAGCGGGACGAGGCGGGCCGGGCGGCGTTTCTGCGGTTTACGGCGTCCGTTCAGTAGGAAAAATCACACCAGGGCTCCCCGCTGGGGGCCTGGGTAAAGGACATCGCCTTGTGTGTCACGGGGTGGGGGAAGGAGAGCCTATAGCTCCAGAGGGCGATCTCCCCTGCCCCGCCGCCGTATTTGCCGTCCCCCAGGAGGGGCCAGCCCCGGCTGGCGAGCTGGACGCGGATCTGGTGGGTCCGCCCGGTGTGGAGCCGGACGGCCAGCAGGGCCCGGGTGCCGTCCTGGGCCAGGACCCGGTAGGAGAGCGACGCCTCCTTGACGCCGGAGCGCTTCCGGGTGACCACGAAGGACTTGTTCCGGGCCCGGTCGTGGAGGAGCAGGTCCTGGAGCACTGCCTCCGGCTGCTGGGGACAGCCCCGGGTGACGCAGAGGTAGATCTTCTCCAGGGTCCGGCTCTGGACGGCGGCGGAGAGGGCGGCGGCGGCCCGGCTGGTTTTGGCGCAGACCATCACGCCCCCCACCCCGCGGTCCAGACGGTGGACCGGATAGAGGATGCAGTCCTCCTGCGCCCCCAGAAGGGACAGAAGGCTCTCCTCCTCCCCGGGCGCGGGCTGGGAGAGAACCCCGGCGGGCTTGACGCAGACCAGAAG
>JAIEIQ010000295.1 GCA_029065305.1 Oscillospiraceae bacterium | reverse complement strand
GCCAACGACGCCATCGTCATCGCCCTGTGCTCCGCCGACGGCATCGCCAAGGACAACGAGGAGCGCATGATGCACTGCCACAACATGCTGGAGCGGGGCCTGCACCTGGGCATGGAGTCCGACGATCTGTGGTTTGACCCCCTGTTCCTGGTCATCAAGGGCATGCAGGACAAGCAGATGGACGTGCTCAACGCCATCCGCGCCTTCTCCGACGAGGGCCTGAAGTCCACCGGCGGTCTGTCCAACAACTCCAACGGTATGCCCAAGCATATCCGTCCTATCATGGACGCGGCGATGATCGGCATGGCCATGACCATGGGTCTGACCTCCGCCATCGTGAACCCCTGCGATCTGCGGCTGATGGAGACCATCAAGAGCTGCGATATCATCAAGAACCACAACCTGTACGCCGACTCCTACCTGGAGATCTGAGGCTGATAGGGTTTGGGGCGTCCGCTGTGCGGACGCCCCTGTTTTTTACTGTCCTGTCACAAAACGCAGCCCCTTGAGCCACGCGGCGTCGCAGCCGTACTGCATCGCCAGGTCCTCGTCGTTGGCGAGAAATTTTTCATACAGCTCCGCTGGGATTTTCCGCAGCGAAACCCGCTCATAAATCGGGATATTCAGCGTATGCCTGCACCTGCGGCACTGGTAGATCAGCCAGATGTCCAGCTTATTCTTGTTGGCGTTGACACGGAACCGCCGGGTGCTGACAAAGGGCATCTTTTTTCCGCACCCGCCGCAGCGGTGGATGACAGTGTACTCTCTTTGATTTGTATAGCCCATCGTATCTCCTGTGGACGTTCGATACGGCGGCTATCACAGGTATCCTTATTCCCTTAAAATTTGCAATAGCCGCGCTATGCAAACTGTACCGGTCTGGTCAAAACAGATCGCCCCCTATTTCGTATTTTCCGCCGCCCGCAGGCAGCGGTCCCAGTCGGCCCTGACCTCCTCCATGGCCTCCGGCGGGAAGTGGAAGATAAAATCCTCCTCGGCATACTCCTCCCCCGCCATAGGGGAGAACACCGTGTCCGGGCAGTCCAAGCCCACCCTGCGCCCCACCGCCGCCGCGAACTCCCGGAACGCCCCGCCGTGGGCGGTGATAAGGTTTCCGTCCTCCACCAGATAGGTCCGGACGATCCCGGACCGGGGCATCACCGGGAAGGCGTCCAGGAACTCCTCGTACACCCCGGCGGTGAAGCGCCGTCCCTCCAGCAGCCCCGCCTTCCCCAGCAGCAGGGGCGCGGAGGAGATGGCGGCGATCACCAGCGCCTCCTCCCCGCGAAGCTGCTCCAGAAACCGGATGTTCCGTCCGTCCAGCAGCACCGGCAGGGGCTCCCACATCCCCGGCAGGATCAGGCAGTCAAACTCCTCCCGGTCAAGGCTCCCGAAGGGGCGGTCGGGCAGAACCGTAAAGCCGTCCTCGCTCTTGACGGCCTCCCCTCCGGCGGAAAATGTCACAATCCCCTTCTCATCAAATTTGAACAGCTCCGTCAGGCAGCTGATCTCCTGCATGGAAAACATGGGATAGAGCATCACAGCGGCTTTTTTCATACCATTTCCTCCTCAATCAGTCCATCTTTTGTGAGCTGGTACAGCTTATCGCAGACCTCCCGCAGAAACTTCCGGTCATGGGACACGCTGATGATGGTCCCGCCGTATTCCCGCAGGGCCTGCCGGACCCTGGGGCCCGACAGGGGGGAGAAATTCCGGGTGGGCTCATCCAGCACCAGCACGTCGGACCCGTCCAGCATCATCTTCGTCAGCAGCAGCTTGGCCTTCTGCCCTCCGGAGAGGGCGGCGATGGGGTGGGCCGTCTCCTCCCGGGCGAAGCGGACGCTGCCCAGGAAGGTCCGGGCCCGGGTCTCCGCCTCCCGGTCCCCGCCGGGGGCCAGGTACTCCACCGGAGTGAGGTCCGGCGGCAGGGTGTCGGCGTAGTCCTGGGGCATGTAGGCGGTGTTCAGATCCCGCCGCCCCAGGAGCTGTCCGGCAATCGCCCGCAGGAGGGTGGTTTTCCCCGCGCCGTTGGCCCCCACGATGCCGACCTTCTCCCCCCCCATGACCCGCAGGCGACTCTCCCCGCTGAGGACAGTTCCCGCCGCCTCCAGGGCCTCCAGGTGAATATCCAGCACCACCTTTCCCGCCGGGAGGGAGATC
>JAIEIQ010000294.1 GCA_029065305.1 Oscillospiraceae bacterium | reverse complement strand
GGACTGTCACGGAGACGTGGAGAGCTGTCATGGCGGTGCGTGGTTGCTGTGCGTTCAGTCATGATTGCGTCATGACTGATTTTTTGTTTTAGGAGGAAAAAGCTCTATGGAACTCGCAGTTTCCAGCATGTACGGCACCTTCTGGGCCCTGGTGCCGCCTATCGTGGCCATCGGCCTGGCCCTCATCACCAAGGAGGCGTACTCGTCCCTGTTCATCGGCATTCTGGTGGGGGCCCTGTTCCAGTGCAATTTCGCCCCTGTCGCAACCCTGGACACCATCGTCAACGACGGCCTTGTCTCCGCCATTGCGGGCAACGCCGGCATCTTCCTGTTTCTGGTGCTGCTGGGCATCATCGTGGCCCTGGTCAACGCCTCCGGCGGGTCCGCAGCCTTCGGCCGCTGGGCGCAGAGGAATATCAAAACCCGGGTGGGGGCCATGCTGGCTACCTTTGTGCTGGGCATCCTGATCTTTATCGACGACTACTTCAACTGCCTCACCGTGGGCTCCGTCATGCGCCCCGTCACCGACGGACACCGGATCTCCCGGCCCAAGCTGGCCTACCTCATCGACGCCACCGCCGCCCCCGTGTGCATGATTGCGCCGGTGAGCTCCTGGGCCGCCGCCGTCTCCGGCGTGGCCGCGGATCTGGACACCGGCATCAGCGGCATCGAGCTCTTTATTCGGGCGATCCCCTACAACTTCTACTCCCTGCTGACCTTTGTGTTCATCATCGGCCTGGCCGTGATGAAGTTTGACTACGGCCCCATGAAGCTCTGCGAGAGCAGGGCCCGGGACAAGGGCGAGCTGGGGGCCCTGGAGGGCAGCGGCTCCGACGAGGGCAGCGGCAAGGGCAAGGTGCTGGACCTCATCATCCCGGTGGTTGTCCTCTTCGTGCTGTGCACGGTGGGGATGATCTACGTAGGCGGCTTCTTCGGTGTGGACGCCTGGGGCGGCACGGACTGCGCCGGTGACTTCATCGGGGCCTTCGGCAACACCGACGCCTTTATCGGCCTGCCCTGGGGCGGTCTGATCTCCCTGGTGCTCATTGTCATCTATCTGGTGGCCCGCCGGGTGCTGTCCTTCAAGGAGGCCATGGCCTGCGTGCCCAAGGGCTTTATCGCCATGGTTCCCCCTATCACCATCCTGACCCTGGCCGTGAGCCTGAAGAGCATGACCAGCGCCCTGGGTGCGGACGTGTTCGTGGAGGGCGTGATGAAGGGCGCTTCCCAGAGCCTCTACAGCCTCCTGCCCGCCGTCATTTTTGTGGTGGCCTGCCTGCTGGCCTTTGCCTCCGGCACCAGCTGGGGCACCTTCGGCATCCTCATCCCCATTGTGGTGGCGGTCTTTGAGCCCAGCAGCACCCTGCTGACCATCGGCATCTCCGCGTGCCTTGCGGGGGCTGTGTGCGGTGACCACTGCTCCCCCATCTCCGATACCACCATCATGGCCTCCGCCGGGGCCCAGTGCGACCACGTGACCCACGTGTCCACCCAGCTGCCCTACGCCATTACTGTGGCGGCGGTGAGCTTTGTGACCTTCATTGTGGCCGGCTTCGTTCAGAGCGCCGTGATCTGCCTGCTCCTGGGCGCGGTGCTGACGGTGGGCGCGCTGTATGTCATCCGCATGATGACGGAGGCCTGACCCCTTCGCAAGAGCGCAAAAGATCCGCGGAAGGCAAACGTCCTCCGCGGATCTTTCTTTCGTTCTGGTTACCCCTTGATTTGGCTCACAATCCGGTCTATGCTCTCTCTGGAGAGCTCCGGGAAGGAAACCATCGCTCCAAGCAGAAGAGCCTCGCTCTCCACATCCATCCAGTCCAGCTTCTTCTGGCCCCAGGCGTCGTCAGCCCAGGTGCTGGCGTAGTTCTCCAGATCGTGGTAGGTCTTGCCGTCGGTCAGGTTGAAGAGGGAGACATAGGTGTCCGTCACCATCGCGCCGAAAGAGTTTGCGGCTTCAATCTTCATCGTGACAACGTAGTACTGATCTGTCAGGCTCAGGATCGCTCCGCTGGGCTTCATCATCTCCGGCGCGCCCTCATAGTTCTTGATCCGGTCATAGGAACCCGCCCGGACCTCCAGGACCTTCATGGTGCTGGGGAACTTCAGATGGCTGTGAATGTAGTCCAGGGCTTGGTAGGCGTAGTCCTCCGCATTGCCAACAGCTGCCGGCTCGGGAACGGCAAAATCATCCTTTCCGGTACGCTGCTTGATATCCGCCAGGGCCAGGGGCTTCACGGTGGGCGCATCGGCCCTGCGGAAGATGCCGCCGTTCCTGTCTATGAAATATCCGGCGGCAAGATCCACCTCCATCACCGGGAAAGTGCCATATTCCTTCTGCAAAGGAGTCAGCTTTCCAGTAGAGTACCTAACATTTGAATAAAAATCAAACATATAAGGCATATCGCCGACAAGTGAGCTGTGGACATCCTTTTGCAGGACGATTGTTCCCCGTGTACAGTAATAAGAAGAGTATTCGGTAAGGCGGTACAGCTCATACTCTCCACCGCTGATGATCAATTCCTCAGCCACTGTGTAGGAATTCACGTGATTTTTTTCGCCCTCTCCACTATACAGCCAGATCCCCTCAAAATCCGCCAGGGTCAGATCGCTGGGGTCTGCCGGGGCGGCAGGAGCAGGAGCGGTCCCGGCCCCGGTCTCGATGAACACGCCCCGCTCCCCGGTCCAGTCCACCTTGAAGCCGAGAGCAGCCCCCAGGTCCCGGAGCTTGAAATAGGTGTAGGCCCCGCCGGCGTCGTCCTTGAGGACGATGGCCTCCAGGCTCACGCCGGCCCCGTTGACCTTCACCGCCCCGGGCCCCGGCTCATAGGCCCGGTCCCCGGAGTAGGGGGTAGTCATCTCCGAGCCGTTGCCGGTGTAGGTCTCCCCAGTGACAATACTGATGGTCCCGTCATAGCCCACGGAGAACTGGGCCGAAGTGCCGTTGAGCACGTGGGCCACGTCCCGGAGCTTGACGTAGTTGATCAGCCCCCCGGCCTCTTCCAGGGCGTACATCTGAAACTCCACCGGGGTTCCGTCCACCTCCACGCTCTGGGTGGAGGCCTTGGCGATCCCGGCGGGAGCCGCCAGAGCTGTGGGGATCAGGCTCAAGCTCAGTGCCAGAGCCAGGAAAAGCGCGGTGATCTTTTTTCGCATGTCTCTGCGTCCTCCGTTTTCAATATATTGTTTATTTTATCACGCAAAATTTGGAAAGTCAAGGAACCCGAACATACCGTGCCCATAGCGCAGATATTTCCGCCTACTTTGGGATTTCTTTCAAATTTATTAAGTTTCTTCCTCCCCGCTTGACGTATAACAGGGAATTAGATTATAGTATGTCCTGTGCTTCGGGAGCGGAACGGAGGAGCTGATACACATGCCTGAGCAGAGAAGAGACAAGAGAAAAGAAATTCTGACCATCCCCAACCTCCTCAGCGCCTTCCGGCTGCTGCTGGTGCCGGTGATCGCCTGGCTGTACTGCGGGCGGGAGGACTACCATCTGACCGCCCTGGCGCTTCTGGTGTCGGGGGCCACGGATATTGTGGACGGCTTTATCGCCCGGCGCTTCGATATGGTCAGCGACCTGGGCAAGGTGCTGGACCCGGTGGCGGACAAGCTGACCCAGACGGCCATGCTGGCCTGCCTGCTGACCCGGTTTGAGGCCATGTGGGGCCTGCTGGCGGTGCTGGTGGGGAAGGAGGCCGTCATGGCCGCAATGGGCCTGTTTGTCATCCGGCGGACCAGGGAGGTTTACAGCGCCCGGTGGCACGGGAAGCTGGCCACCTGCGTCATCTATGCCGTGATTTTCCTGCATATCGTCTGGTATGATATCCCTGCGGGGGCGTCCATTGCCCTGGCCTGGTGCGCAATCGGCGCGATTCTTCTGAGCTTGGCGCTCTATACGGCACAAAACGTGCGGAAAATCAGGCGGGATCGCCCTTGAAAGAGACGATTCGGTATGGTATACTCTACCCAATCCAACAGACAGGGGGGAAGCTGATGACGGCCTTTCGCAAATAACAGGACAACAAAATTTGGTTCATCTGAAAAGATGAGTTCTTTTGTCGTGCTTATTTTGCGATAGCTGGTCAGAGTGTTTGTTGTGGAGAACTGCCCGTCTGAGGGCGGTTCCGGTTTCGCGCCCGAATAGATGGGGCGCGGCCAGACCATATCTGCTTACAGCGAAGATAACTCATCGTTCAGAGAGTTATCTTTTTTGTTGTCCTGCCGCATCTGAGAAAATCTAAGGACAACCGCGTAAGGAGAAAGAATAACCATGAACCGTGAAAATAAACGGAAACAGTATGAAAAAGGCTACTACAAGCACCACCCCTGCTCCGACAGCTTTGTCTGCAAGCAGTGCGGACGGCTGGTGGTCTCAGCCGGGGCTGGCAGCGATCACCGCAACCACTGCCCCAACTGCCTGACCAGCCTCCACCTGGACATCGAGCCCGGGGACAGGGCGGCGGACTGCGGCGGGCTCATGGAGCCCATCGCCGTGTGGATTCGCGGCAGAGGGGAGTGGGCGGTGATCCACCGCTGCCGCCGCTGCGGCCAGCTCCACTCCAACCGGGTGGCGGCGGACGACAACCCTATGAAGCTGATGTCCATCGCCATGAAGCCGCTGTGCCTGCCGCCGTTCCCCCTGGAGCGGATCGAGGAGATGACGGCGCTGATGGCTGGGGACGGGACGCTGAAGCCGTAACAAGAGAGAACGGGGGCGCGGCAGTCTGCCGCGCCCCCTTCAGTCGTTTTTCAACAGCTCCCCGATCCGGCTCTCGCCCCGGATATGGACGCCGTGCCGCTTCAAAAGCTCCGCCGCCACGCCGTCACCGGGGACCACAGTGCCTGTAAAGGTCCCGTCATAGACAGCCCCGCAGCCGCAGGAGGGGCTGCGCTCCTTGAGCACCGCCTGGGAGATCCCCTCCCTTCGGGCGATCTCCAATGTCCGCTCCGCCCCCAGATGGAAGGCCGCTGTCCAGTCCTCCCCGGTCCAGGACAGAACCCGCTCCCCCACCCGCTCCGCCGGCTCCCTGGGGCTGGTCAGACCGCCCAGGCGCTCCGGACACACCGGGACCAGCTCAAACCGCTCCCCCAGCGCCTCCGTCAGGGGCTCGTAGTTGTTTCCGCCGCTGTACTTGCAGTTCTCCCCCAGCAGACAGGCGGAGATGAGCAGCTTCTCCCTCACACCGGCAGCTCCTTCCCATCCAGAGCCGCCTGGACCAGCTCGTCCCCCCTGTAGGCCATTTTCAGGGAGAAAAAGGGGCTGTCCGGATTCTCAATGAGCCGGAAAAAGATCTTGTCCCCCTCCCAGATGGGCAGATCGCAGACCTTCCCCTTGGGGATCCACTCCAGATCCCCCTCATTGCACTCGATCATCTCCCCCGTCCACTGATCGGCGGTGTAGAGATAGATGTACTCCGTCTCGTGGCCCTCCGCCACGAAGGTGACGATCCCCCGGAAGCGCCAGCGGGTCAGGGTCAGGCCCGTCTCCTCCCGGACCTCCCGGAGCAGGCACTCCTCCGGGCTCTCGTCCGCCTCGAACTTGCCGCCCACGCCAATCCACTTGTCGTGGTTGACGTCGTTTTTCTTTTTTACCCGGTGGAGCATCAGGTACTCGCCCTTTTCGCTCTCCAGATAGCACAAGGTGCAGTGGAACATCGCGCTTTACCCCCAGATTAGAAAACTGATGCCGTACAAAACCGGCTGGTGCAGAACGTAGATCAAAAGGCTGTGCCGCCCCGGCCAGGTGAGGACCCTGGGCAGCGCCAGCGTGAGCAGCCGTCTCTCCTGGTGCTCCAGGCACCAGCCCCCCAGCACCGTCCCCATAAGGAACAGAAAGAACCAGGGAAACAGCGGGAAATAGTCCGCGCTGTAGAATCCCGGGGCTGTAAAACCCAGGGGATACAGCCAGCTTACCGGCGCGGTGACGCGCGCTGTCCACGCCCGCGCCGCGAAAAACAGGACAAACGCACCGAAGCCTAAGACAGCAGGCTGGATTCTCCCCAGATATTTTCCCCCAAAGTGCCAGACCGCCATGGACGTCCCCAGCAGCATCAGCACTCCCCACCGGATGGTCTGCCCGGCCACGGCCGCGCCGATCTCCACAGCCAGTCCCGCCGCCAGGACGAGAAGCCCGTGGCGCAGGTTGTTCCGGGAGAACCGGGCGGAGGCCCCGGCCAGGAGAATAAAACTACAGCAGATGAACCGCTCCAGGATATTCAGCGGCGTGGAGAAGAGCTGGGATGCTGATATAACGTCGAATATATACAGGTCGTATAGAAAATGGTAGGCGATCATCAGCAGAATCGCCAGCGTCCGCCAGGCGTCCAGGATGTCAAAACGGCGGCTAGACATTAAACCGGAACAGGATGATATCCCCGTCCTTCACCACGTACTCCTTGCCCTCGGAGCGGATCATGCCCTTCTCCCGGGCCGCCGCCATGGTCCCTACGGCCATCAGGTCCTCGTAGGCGATGACCTCCGCCCGGATGAAGCCCCGCTCAAAATCGGAGTGGATTTTCCCCGCCGCCTGGGGAGCCTTGGTGCCCCGGGTGATGGTCCAGGCGCGGCACTCGTCCTCGCCGCTGGTCAGGTAGGAGATCAGCCCCAGAAGGGTATAGCTCGCCTTCACCAGCCGGTCCAGGCCGCTCTCGCTGACCCCCAGATCCTCCAGGAACATGGCCTTCTCCTCACCCTCCAGCTCGGCGATCTCCGCCTCCAGCTTGGCGCACACGGGAATGACCTGGGCCCCCTCGGCCTGGGCCCGCTGGGCTACCTGTTGATAGTAGGGGGTGTCCTCCGGGTGGGAAAAACCGTCCTCGTCCAGATTGGCGGCGTAGATCACCGGCTTGAGGGTCAGCAGGTCGCTGGTGGCAATCACGGCCTTGGTGTCGTCGTCGCAGTCGTAGGACCGGGCGGCGTTGCCGTCGTTGAGCCAGGTGAGCAGACCCTGGAAGATCTCCACCTCCTTGAGGAACTTCTTGTCCCCCTTTGCGGCCTTTTGGGCCTTGTCTATGCGCCGCTCCACCATCTCCACATCCGCCATCACCAGCTCCAGGTCGATGATGTCGATATCCCGGAGGGGATCCGCGCCGCCCTCCACATGGATGACGTTCTCGTCGTCGAAGCAGCGGACTACGTGGACAATGGCGTCGGTCATGCGGATATTGCTCAAAAATTTGTTGCCAAGGCCCTCGCCCTTGGACGCGCCCTTCACCAGTCCGGCGATATCCACAAACTCAATGACCGCCGGAGTGGTCTTTTTCGGATGGTACATCTCGCTGAGCTGCAACAGGCGCTCGTCGGGCACCGCCACCATGCCCACGTTGGGGTCGATGGTGCAGAAGGGGTAGTTGGCGCTCTCCGCGCCGGCGTTGGTGATGGCGTTGAAAAGGGTCGATTTTCCTACATTTGGAAGACCCACAATTCCAAGCTTCATGGTTTTTCTGTCCTTTCCTTTGGGCTTTCCCACATTATACAGGAAACGGGGCGGGATTACAAGGGGGCGCCGGGGCCATGGCCTGATAAATTGTCGGGCGGCCGGACGCGCGGCTTCCGCCGCGCCAAAATTTCCGCCCGTGAGGGAAATTCTTGTGGTATTCCGCCGGAAAATATGCTATTCTAGTAAACAAAGACAAACCGTTTCCACGGAGGAGGGGGATCCATTTGCTGCGCGTATTTTTGGCGGAGGACGAGAGCATTATCCGAGAGACCCTGCGGGACACGGTCCCCTGGTCACAATACGGCTATTCCTTCGCGGGGGAGGCCGGGGACGGCGAAATGGCCCTGCCCCTCATCCGCCAGGTGAAGCCAGACGTGCTGATCACCGATATCCGGATGCCCTTTATGGACGGACTGGCCCTCAGCGAGCTGGTGAGCCGGGAGTTTCCGGAGATGAAGATTATCATCATCTCCGGCTACGACGACTTCGAGTACGCCCAGCAGGCCATCAACATCGGTGTGGACCGCTATCTCCTCAAGCCCATCACGAAAAAAGCCCTGCTGGACGTGCTGGCGGAGCTCAAGGAGAAGATCGAGGGCGAGCGGGCCAACCGGAGTTATCTGGCCCAGTTCCACCGGGAGGCGGAGGAGTATGAGCAGTACACCCGCCGGGTGTTCTTTGAGCGGGTGGTGGCGGGCCAGCTCTCCGTCCAGGAGATCTACGAGTCCGCAGCGAAGCTGGACATCGATCTCCGGGCTCAGTGCTACACCATCGCCTTCTTCTCCGTTCTGCCGGAGCCCTCCGGCTCGGCGGAGGCCTACTCCGAGCCAGGGGCCCGCCTGCGGGACGCCCTGCTGGAGCACTTTTTGAAGTATCCGGAGTACGTCCTCCTGCGCTGGAATCTGACCACCTACGCCGTGCTGCTCAAGGGCGAGACAGCCCGGATGGAGGAGCTGGCCCGCCGCTGCGTGGACACGGTGCGGGAGCAGTACGGGGCCCACGCCCCGGAGCAGAGCTGGTATGTGGCGGTGGGCCGGCCCACCCAGCGGCTGAGCACCCTGCCGGCCTGCTTTGAGGAGGTCTCCCGCCTCTGGGCCTACCGGCACATCCTGCCCCGGCAGCATGTGCTGACGGCGGACACGGTCAGCTTCCTCACCGGCACCGGCAGCGACTGCCAGCTGGACCAGCTGGACGCGGGGAAGGTGGATCCGGCTATCCTCTCCGGCGTGATGCACAGCGCCAGCGCCCAGGAGATCCCCCGCTTTGTGGATGAGTATATCCGCAGTGTGGAGGAGGCCCTCGGCTCCAAGCCCTTCTGCCAGTACCTCATGCTCTCCGTCCGCTTCACGGCGGCCCGCTTTGCCGCCTCCCTGGAGGTGGGCCAGCGGGAGGCCTTCGCCCCCCTGACCTGCCTGGAGCTGGTGGGCCGGAACGTGACGGCGGCGGATCTGAGGGGCTACCTCTCCGACATCCTCCTGCGGATCATAGAGCTGCGGGACCGGGCCTCCAGCAGTCAGTTCCGGAGCCTGCTCAAGCAGGCGGTGGCCTATATCGACAGCCACTATACGGAGGAATCCCTCTCCCTGAACCAGGTGGCCCGGGAGGTGAACATCTCCGCCAACTACCTCTCGGCGGTGTTCAGCCAAGAGATGGGGGCCACCTTCACCGAGTACGTCACCGGCCGGCGGATGGAGAAGGCCCGGGAGCTGCTGCGCACCACGGACAAGCGCTCCGGCGAGGTGGCGGCTGCGGTGGGGTACCGGGACCCCCACTACTTCAGCTTCCTCTTCAAAAAGACCCAGGGCTGCACGCCCAGGGACTACCGGGGAGGGGGGAAGCGCCCATGAGCCGCCCGGACTCCATCCAGAGCCGGATGCGCCGCATGGTAGCGATCTTCTGCGGCTTTATGGCGGCGATTCTGGCGGTGACGCTGGCGCTGGTGCTGGCGCACAACAGCCAGTATGAGGACCTCCTCTACAATGTGACCACCGCCTCGGAGTTCAACCAGGACTTCAAGGAGACCATCGATCTGAAAATGTACTACTATGTCATTGAGAGCCGGTACTCCGAGGGCCTGCCCATCCAGGAGGTTCAGGACGCCCAGGCCCTGGCGAAGGACCTCCTGAGCTCCACCAGCCAGAAGGACAGCCTCCAGGCCGTCACCAGCGTGCTGGATCTGTGTGAGAACCTGGAGGAGAAGATCCGCCAGATTGAGCAGACCCAGAGCTATGACGGGCGGCAGATGCAGCTGGAGAACAACATCTACGTTCTCACGGCGCTGATTCAGGAGTACATGTACAACTACCTCTACTGCGAGTCGGTGCAGCTGAACCTCCTGCAGCAGCAGATTTCCCGGCAGATCGCGGCGGAAATTATCCTGGTGGCGGCGCTGTCGGCGGTGCTGATCCTGCTGCTGATCCGCTACAGCGTCCGCCTTGGCCGCTCCGTCACCCAGCCGGTGGTGGATCTGAGCCGCCGGGCGGAGGACGTCATCGGTGGGGATCTGACCGTCCGGGAGCCGGTGGGCTCGGAGACCTACGAGATCCGCACCCTCAGCGAGGGCATGGAGCAGATGATCGCCCGGCTCAACGCCCAGATCCAGGAGACCACCCGGAAGCAGGCCAGCCTGCGCAAGGCGGAGCTGGCGTTGCTCCAGGCCCAGATCAACCCCCACTTCCTCTACAACACCATGGACACCATTATCTGGCTCATCGAGGCGGACCGGCCCCAGGCGGCGGTGGAGATGGTCTCCAACCTCTCCGACTTCTTCCGCCACTCCCTGAGCCGGGGGGAGGACGTCATCACCCTGGGGGAGGAGGAGCGGCATGTCCGCAGCTACCTCCAGATCCAGCAGGCGAGATACAAGGATATTTTGGACTACAGCATCGAAATCGACCCCGCCCTGTGGGAGACCCGGCTCCCCAAGCTGACCTTACAGCCCCTGGTGGAGAACGCCCTGTACCACGGCATCAAGCGCAAGCGCGGCAAGGGCCGCATCCGCATCGCCGGCCGGGAGGAGGGCGCGGACGTGCTGCTCCAGATCGCCGACGACGGCGCGGGCATGACGGAGGATCGGCTGGAGGAGCTGCGGCGGGCCATGGAGAGCGGGGAGCGGGTGGGTTTCGGCCTGGTGACCGTCCACGAGCGGCTGCGGCTGCTTTTCGGCAGTCTTTACGGGCTGACGCTCTCCAGCCGTGAGGGTGCGGGGACCGCAGTGACGGTCCGGGTCCCCCGCCGGGAGAGAGAGGAGGCGGAGACATGAGGCGGTTTTTCCTGACCGCCCTGCTGGCGCTGGGCCTTGTGCTCGGCTCCGCCTGCGGGGCCGGGACGAATCCCCCGGGGGATTCGTCCAACGCGGCGCTGACTGTCATCGGCATGTGCCAGGTGGGGGCGGGGTCCGACGGGCGGGGGGCCAACGACGCGTACATGAAGG
>JAIEIQ010000293.1 GCA_029065305.1 Oscillospiraceae bacterium | reverse complement strand
CCTCTCCCACGCGGGAAATGCTAAGGTGGTGTGGTACACCGTGGGGGCGGGGGCGGGGGAGCTGGTGCTCCTTGTGACAGGCGCCGCCTCCCGCAACGCCGTCCGCCGGCCGGAGGCGGCGCTGGACAGCGCGGCGGTGGGCATCGTGGACAGCGTGGAGGCGGACGAGCGGTATATCTTTGAGCAAAAGAAATGAGGTGGGCGGAACGTTGTCTCAGGTAGGTATGATCAAGCAGGCGATGGAGCGCCGGGGGCTGATTGACGCGCTCCTGGCCGGGGACGGCTTCGCGGACATAGTGCTGCGGGGCGGGCAGGTGGTCAACACGCTTACGCGGGAGATCTATCCGGCGGATGTGGCCATAAAGGGCTCCCGGATTTTGATGGCCGGGGACGCGCGGGAGCTGGTTGGTCCGGACACCACGGTGGTCGACGTGGAGGGGATGACGATTTCCCCCGGGTTTATTGACTCCCATATGCATTTTGAGAGCAGTATGCTCACGGTCACGGAGTTTTCGCGCCTGTCCATCCCCTCCGGCACGACGACGCTGATTGCCGATCCCCATGAGATCGGCAACGCGCTGGGGCCGGCGGGCATGAAGGCGATGGCGGATGAGGCGGGGCAGGTGCCCAACCACGTGCGGCTGGTGGTGCCGGCCCTGGTGCCGGACTGTCCGGCGCTGGAAACCGCCGGTGCGGATGTGTCCTCCGGCGACATGGAGGACCTGCTGGGCTATCCGAACATCGTGGGCATCGGCGAGCTCCAGGGCTTTTCTCTGGCAAGGCACGTCTATCAAAATACCCCCGAAATTGTCACCGATCTGGTGGCGTCGACCACCTATGCCAGCAGCACCGGCAGGGTGGTGGACGGCAACGCCCCCGGCCTCTCCGGCGCGGAGCTTGCCGCCCACATCATTGCCGCCGGCGGGCGCACCTCCTGCCATGAGACGACCACCAAGGCGGAGTGTATGGAGAAGCTGCGCCAGGGGGTGCACGTGTTCATGCGGGAGGGCTCCACGCAGAAGAATATGGCGGAGTGCGTCCGCGCGGTGACGGAGGAGGGGATGGACTCACGGCGGTGCATCCTGGCTACGGATGACATGCTGGCGGGGGATCTGAAGACGCTGGGCCACATGAACGAGATCATCCGCCGGACCATTCGCCAGGGCGTGGCTCCGGCGGAGGCGATCCAGATGGCGACCAGCAATCCGGCGGCGTACTTTGGACTGCGCGACCGGGGGGCTATCGTCCCCGGCGCGGCGGCGGACCTGGCGATCATCAGCGATCTGGAGGAGATGCGGGTAGAGGCGGTGTTCCTGGCCGGGCGGCTGGCCGCTTACAGGGGGGAGCTGCTGCTGCGGCTCCCGCCCTACCGCTACCCTGAGGAGGTCAGGCACTCCGTCAAGCGGGGGGCTGTGCGGGAGGAGGAGCTGGCCATACACGCCTCCGGAGCGGAGGCTGTTGGCCGGTGTATTGTCGCCATCCCGGACCAGAACCTGACGGAAACGCGGGAGGTCCCTCTGCGGGTGAGCCGGGGGCAGGTCCAGTGCGATGTGTCGAGGGATGTGCTCTATATGGCTGTGGTGGAGCGCTATGGCCGTCGGGGCGGGATTGGAAAGTGCTTCGTCAGCGGACTGGGCATCCAGAACGGCGCGATTGCAGAGAGCGTCGCCCACGATACCCACAACATCGTTGCGGCGGGCAGCAGCCTGCGGGATCTGACAGCCGCTGTCAACCGGGTCATCGAGCTGGGCGGCGGTCTGGCGGTGGCCCGGGACGGGCGGATCCTGGGGGAGCTGCGCCTTCCGGTAGGGGGCCTCATTACCGATGAGCTCACCGGCGAGGAGGTTGCCGCCCGCATGGAGCAGCTGGAGCGGCTGGTCAGAGAACAGCTGGGCGGTACGCTCCACGCGCCGTTTATGCACCTGTCCTTCCTCGCGCTGTCCACCAGCCCAAAGTGGAAGCTTACCGACTGGGGACTGGTGGATGTGGAGGCGTTCCGAATCCTGGAGCCTGTTGTGTAGCGTTTGCCGGCGCTGCTCCATACGAAAGCCGTCAGGGAGAAACCGTGTTCTCCCTGACGGCTTTTCGCTCAATTTCCCGCAACCGGCATCCGGAGCACCGTCTTCAGCCGCGCCGCCGCAGTCCGCTTGGGGTTGGAGAGATAGATCTCATGGTGCCTGCGGACCTCTGAATGGTCGGGCCTGTACCCCTCCGATGCGGCAAATGCCTCCAGGCGGTCCAGCGACGCCGGCTCCTCGTCGTAGGGCCCCGCGTGGAGCACATGGGCGCACAGCCCCTCCCGCCAGCGCAGGAGCCGGACCCGCCCCACATCAAGCTCCGGCTTCTTCCGGGCAAGCTTCTCCTTTGCCCAGGAAAAGACTTCCTCCGTTACAAAATCCGGCTGTCGGATCAGCGACGTCCAGCGGAAATCCGCCTTATCCCTCGGGGGACGGCCGTCAAACCCCGGCTCCTCCGTCCACCACAGCCCCTCCAGCGGCGGGACCACGTAGTCGAAGTACCCCTCCGGCGCCTCGCCGCCCATCCGGCTCATCTTCACCGTAAAGCTCAGGCCGTAGAGAAGCTCCAGGGCCCCAGCGTACTCCGCCGAGGTGTTGGGGTCCCCCGCGCCGTCCACGGCGAAAAATACCATCTCCGGCACATCCACAATCGCCGGTATCTTGGGCAGGTACAGATGCTTTTCCGCCTTCTTGTAGTCAATCCTGTCCATCCGTGTTCTCCTTTTTCGCCGCCTTCTTCCGGGGCTTCTTCTCCGGCAGGGCCGCGCAGGTCGCCCGGGCCAGCTCCACCAGCGCCTCCCGGTCCTCCACATCCGGCAGGAGCATCTCTCCGCCGCCCTCGTAGGGGATGCCCCGGGGGCAGTCCGGCACCAGCGCCTCCCCGGCGGAGGTGATCTTCACCAGCAGCCGGTCGCCGCAGACGCAGGCAAAATACTTGCCGTTGCAGTACAGCCCGTACTCCCCGAACATCCGCCGGTGGGTGATAACCCCCGCGCCGCTCAGCTGCTCCTTGACAAACTCCACATAGCTCACACTGGAGGCCATGCCGTCTCCTCCTTCCACTGGGCGCACCGCTCAATCCGCGCGCCGTTGTCCCCCTGCTGGGGATCGTAGGCAAAGCCCTCCAGCACCTGGCAGGGGAAATCGCCGCACAGGCCGCAGTGGGGCAGATCCCTCCCCTCGCAGCAGCTCTTGACCGGGCAGCTCTCGCCCCAGAAGGGCTTTTCAATCTGTGTACATCCGGCGCAGCCCATGCTCTCTCGAAACTCGCAGGCGCTGCACAGCAGTCCGCATCTGGATTCAGCCATGGTTCAATTCCTCCAATGTTTTCTCCATTCGTTTCTCCGATTGGATCTCGTGGGTCACAAAGCGCCCGTTCCAGAACAGGCTGTAGGTGGTAAAGGGGCACGGGGCATTCCGGGCCTGCTCCCCGGTCTCCAGACAGACGGCCCGGAGGGGGATGCCGTGCCGCTCCGCTGCCGCCTGGGCCACTGGGACATATTTGGCCGTAAAGGGACACTGCCGGGTGTAGTAGAGCACCAGCCCCTCCTCCCCGGTCCGCAGGCTCTTCCCACAGTCCAGGAACCTGGGCGGCTGGACCAGCTCGTCGATGGGCTTCCAGTACAGGCGGAAGTATCCCGCCTGATCCGCCAGCTCAAACCCCTTGTGCTCCAGGAACTTCGGGTCCGCCAGATAGGATCGCTTCTTGTCCGAGGACAGGATTGCCATGCCCTGCCGCCCCTGCTCCCGGGTATCGTGGAAGCATTTTTGCAGCAGCCCGTCCGCGTACCCGTGTCCCGCCAGCTGGCCGGACACCCACAGGCAGTTGATCCACATCAGCCCCGCCGCCTCCACCGGGGCCCAGGCCCTCTCCCCGGGCATGTACTCAATGAAGCACTTCCCCCGGGCGTCCGCCTTCCAGAAGGTCAGGCCCTCCCCAAAGCGCTCCGCCAGCCAGGCCTTCTTGCTGGCCACCTGGCAGTCCTTGTTGGAGGAGATGGCGCAGCAGATGTGCTCCCGCTCCAGATTCTCCCCTGTAACCCTTACAAACTCCAATCGAAACCCCTCCTCACGTGTGGCTCTGCGTCCATTGTACGCCCCATAATAGGACATCTATCTGTCATATTTCTCCGAAATTTTTCGGGCAATCTCCCCTATGGCCCGCCGGGCCTCCGGCGGCTCCAGGATCTCCGCCGTCTCGCCGTAGGTCAGCACCCAGCGGATCAGCTCCTCCACCCCCGGAAAGCTGTGGCGAAAGAGAAGCGTTCCGTCCGGCTCCCGGACGAAGCTCTCCGCCCCGTACTCCTCGATGAGCCTCCACCGGGCCTCCGGCGCGAAGCGCACCGCCGCCCGGAGGTTGTCGGGAAAGACCCGCTCCGCCGGGAGAATGGGCCAGGGGGCCGTCCGGGGCGCGAAGCGCTCCTCCGTAACCGTCAGCTCCAGCATCCGGTTCAGCTTGAAGAGCCGCCAATCCCCCCGCTCCCGGCACCAGCCGTGGAGATACCAGCTGGACCAGCGGAACACCAGCTTGTGGGGCTCCACCGTCCGGCGGCTGTCCCCGCCGGGGGCGCAGTAGAGAAAGCAGATCACCCGCCGCCCGGCGCAGGCGTCCTTCAGCTCCGCCAGCCGGGGGGCCAGGGCGGGGCCGTACCAGGAGGCCAGGTCGATGACCACGCAGTCGTCCCCGGCGCTCTCGGAGGCCGGGGGCAGCTTCTCCATCAGCTGGCGGTAGTAGCCGGTGCCGGATACGCTGTCCAGGCTCCGCAGCCCCGCCAGAATAGCCCCCCGGTCCGCGTCGGTGAGCAGAGTCCTGTCCAGGTCGTAGCCCTCCATGATAGATACGCCCCCGCCGCTCCCCCGCTCGGTCCGCAGGGGAATCCCCGCCCGGCAGAGGCGGTCGATGTCCCGGCGGACGGTCCGCACGCTGACCTCGAACCGGTCCGCCAGCTGTCCCGCCGTCACCCGCTCCTCCCGCAGGAGCACCGCCAGAATTCCAATCAGCCGGTCAACCGCCATTTTGCGTCCTCCTTTGAAAAACGCCCCGGTCCACTCCGGGCCGGGGCGCGTCAGCTATTTACAGAGCGAAGTTGCCGTCGATAAAGATGGGGACCTCTCTCCCGTCCCGGGTGCGGCCCGTGATGCGCAGATCGGCGGTGCCCACCATGAAGTCCACGTGGGTGATGGAGCTGTTGAGGCCGTGGGCCTTCAGTTCCTCCGGGGTCATGCTCTCCCCGCCCCGGATGCACTCGGAGTACGCCTCACCGAAGGCCAGGTGGCAGGAGGCGTTCTCGTCAAACAACGTATTGTAGTAAAGGAGCTTCTGATTACTGATCGGGCTGTCGTAGGGCACCAGGGCCACCTCACCGAAGTAGGCGGCCCCCTCGTCCACGCTGATGCCGGCCTTCAAAGTCTCCTCGCCGGTCTCCGCGTGGACCTCCACGATCTTCCCCTCCTTCACGACCATGTAGAACTTGTCCACCAGATTCCCGTCCTCCGACAGGGGCATGGAGGCGTAGACCACGCCGTCCACCCCGTTTCGCAGGGGGGCGGTGAAGATCTCCTCAGTGGGCATGTTGGCGATGAAGGGCACGCCGCCCTTGGTCCTGCTGGCCCCGCCGGCCCAGAGGTGGCCCTCCGGCAGGCGGACGGTGAGGTCGGTGCCCAGGCTGTTGGCGTAGTGGAGGCTCTCCAGGTTCAGGGCGTTGAGCTTCTCCACCCGCTCCTGGACGGCGGCGGTGTGGGCCCGCCAGCGCTCCACGGCCTTCCCGTCCCCGGTGACCCGGACGGCGGCGAAAATGGCGTCCCACAGCTTCTCCATGGACTCCTCCTCCACCCGGCCCGGGAACACCTTCTGTGCCCAGGAGGGGATGGGGATGGAGCCGATGGACCAGGCCACGGCGTTGGTCATGGTCAGGCGGCGGTACTCCTCCAGGGCCTTGCCGCTGGCCCGGCGCTGCCGGAGAAGGCGGTCCGGGTCCACGCCCTTCAGGTTCTCCGGGTCCGTGGCGGCGATATGCAGGAAGGCCGCGCCGCCCTTCGCGGAGCTGGTGAGCATATCCGCCGCCCAGGCGGGCACGCTGTCAAAGACGTCGTCTGCAGCCCGGAGGAATTTCTCCCGGTTCAGCTCGTCGTCCAGCCAGCGCATGGTGACCTCCCGGCACCCGGTGTCGTAGGCGGCCCGGGCGCACAGCCGGGCGAACCACGCGCAGTCCACCGGGCAGCTGATGACCAGATTCTGGCCCTTCTGGATGTTCACGCCCACCTCCACCAGGAGCTTGGCGTACTCCTCAAATTGTGTCATTGTCTGTACTCCTTTCTTCTTCCAGGCTCTCCGCCTCCTCCGGGACAGCGGCCAGAGCCGTTTGCTTTGTAACAAAGAGCGCGTCCTTCCCGTGGGGGTGCCGCCGCTTCTGGACGATCATCACGGCGAAGGCCGCACCCGCCAGCACCAGGCTCAGCAGCTGGGACACCCGCAACGGCACGCCGAACAGCTCCCACCCGAAGAGGTAGAGGCTGTCGGTGCGCAGGCCCTCGATCCAGGCCCGGCCGATGCCGTACCAGATGAAGTAGAAGCAGGTGTTCTCCCCGTCGAAGGTCCGGGCCTTGGAAATCACGAACACGATGAGCAGAAGCCCGATGAGATTCCACAGGCTCTCGTACAAAAATGTGGGGTGGACCTCGATATATTCCGTGGTGGAGGTCCACAGCCGCATCCGCCAGGGCAGTGTGGTCTCTCCGCCGAAGGCCTCCCGGTTCATAAAGTTCCCCCACCGGCCCACGGCCTGCCCGATGAGCAGGCCCATGACCCCCAGGTCCGCGAAGGCACCGAAGACAATCTTCTTTTTCCGGCAGAAGAGCCACAGCACCACATAGGCCGTGATCACCGCCCCATAGATCGCCAGTCCACCGTCCCAGATGGCGACCATCCGCCCCCAGTCCAGTCCGCCGGAGGCGGTCCGGTAGAGGTCCAGATAGAATATCACATAGTAAATCCTGGCGCCGATAATACAGAGCGGAATCTCCCACAGGAGCATATCATAGATGTTGTCCTCGGTGATGCCATAGCGCTTGCTCTGGCGGCAGCAGAACAGCACCGCCAGAATCAGCCCCGCGCAGATGATGATCCCATACCAGTACACGCCGTTGGGCCCCAGGCGCAGGGCCACCGGCGAGGGGTTGAATTCCCAGTCCCCGAAGAGGCCCGGGAAGCTGATGGGCAGGTCGCTGCGTGCGTACATAGTCAGTCGTCCTCCAAAACGTCAAAAAGGTTGTGGGTTTACCGCTCCTTGGGCACAATCAGGGAGAGGGCCGCGTGGTCCGGAACCACGTTCTCCAGCAGGAACCGCTCCACGTCCGACTTGGAGATCGTCTCAAAGATCTCCGGGAAGCGGTAGTAATCAAAGCCGCGGAAGTGCCCCTCGGACATGCTGACGGCGATGTTCTCAAAGGAGTTGAGGGAGCGGAGCATGCTCCCGTAGGAGGCCCGGCGCACCCGCTGGTAGAACGCCTCGTCAATGCCCTCCTGCCCCAGGCGGCGGGCCTGGTCCATGATCTCCTCGAAAACCCGCCGGGGCTCCTTGGTGTCCCCGCCCACGTAGAGGTAGGCCGCTCCGGGCAGGGTGTCGAAATTCCCCCCCAGGCTGCCGTTGATAAGCCCCTCCTCATAGAGCCGGGTGTAGAGGGGGCTGCTGTCCCCGAAGAGCACGTCGCAGGCCAGATCTCCCACCAGGCTCTGACGCAGCAGCGGCTCCCCGCCGTCGATGGGGCGGCACTTGAAGCCCGCCAGGAACTGGGGCATAAAGACCTCCATGGCCTCCGACACCTCCGAGCCGGCGGGGGTCTGGTCCTCCTCCCCGCCGTAGTCCCTGGGGATCGCCGGGCCGCTCTCCCGGGGCAGAATCTCCTCCGCAGCAGCCGCGACCCGATCCGCGTCCAGATTCCCCACGCACACGAGCACCATGTTCCCCGGCGTGTAGAAGGCCCTGTGGCAGTCGTACAGGGTCTGGGCCGTAATATGGCTGATGCTCTCCACCGTCCCGGCTACGGAGACGCGGGCGGGGCTGTTCCGGTAGAGACAGCGCAGGAGGTTGGTGTACACCCGCCACTCCGGGTTGTCCTCAATCATCCGGATCTCCTGGCCGATGATCCCCTGCTCCTTGGCTACGGACTCGTCGGTGAAGTAGGGCACCGAGACGAAGGACAGCAGAATCCGCAGGTTGTCGTAGAAGTGCTCCGTGGAGTCGAAGTGGTAGGCGGTGACGGCGTTGCTGGTGAAGGCGTTGGGCTCCGCCCCGTTCCGGGCCAGCTCCTGGAGGGCGTTGCCCTCCTCGGTGTCGAACATCTTGTGCTCCAGGTAGTGGGCGATGCCGGCGGGGGTGTCCAGCCACTGGCCCCCCAGCTGGAAGCGCAGATCCATCCCGCCGTAGCGGGTGGCGAAAAAGGCGTACTGCTTGGCGTGGCGGGGCTTGTGGACCACGATGACCTCCAGGCCGTTTTCCAGGGTCCTCCGGCTGACCCGCTCGTCCAGGCGGGGGTATTCTCTTACGCTCATCCCCGGGCCTCCTTTCCCTTCAGGAAGTAGATGGTGTCGGCCTCCACCCGCTCCGCCGCAGCCCGGATCCGCTCCGGCGTCACCGCGCGGAGGTCCTCCGCCAGGCTCTGGAGGGTCTCCTCCCCGCCGGCGACGGCCTGCTGGAGGTGGAAATCCTCCATGGCCCCGGCGGAGTCCTCCATGGTCCGCAGGATGTGGAGCATGGAGGACCGGGCGCCGTCCAGCTCCCACGCCTCCCACTCCCCCCGCCGGATGGCTTCCAGCTGGGCAAAGATCTCGTCCACCGCCCGCTGGTAATTCTCAAACTCAATCCCCGAGGAGACGGTGAGAAGGCCCTTGCGGCGGTAGTAGGTGCTGCCGGCGTAGTAGCACAGGGACAGCTTCTCCCGGACGTTGAGGAACAGCTTGGAATTGCTGGTGCCGCCGAACATGGCGTTCATCAG
>JAIEIQ010000292.1 GCA_029065305.1 Oscillospiraceae bacterium | reverse complement strand
AAGAGCGAGCCCTGCGGCCTGGCCCAGATGATCGCCATGCGCTACGGCACGGTGCCCATCGTCCGGGAGACCGGCGGGCTCAAGGACACCGTCCACCCCTACGAGTCCTGGTGCGGCGCGGGCAACGGCTTCACCTTCGCCGATTACAACAGCGGCGACATGCTCTATGTGATCCGGCAGGCGGTGGACCTCTACTACAACAATCCCACCGCCTTCAAGCAGCTGCGCAGAACCGGCATGGAGGAGGACTTCAGCTGGGCCAACAGCGCCAATTCCTACAACGAGATCTACCGGTCCATCTGCGGCTGCTGAGCAGAGAACCGGCATTCGGGGCGGGGGCGCCCGCAGGACGCCCCCGCCTTCATTTCGCAACAAAAAGGAGAATGTGAATATGGAGAAATTCACCAAGGAGTCCATGAAGCAGGCCATTGCCGACAAGCTGCGCATCAACTTCGGATGCGACGTGGAGGAGGCCGACCGGGGCAGTGTGATGAAGGCCTGCGCCATGGTCCTGCGGGACCGGATGAGCATCAACGCGGTGGACACCCGGTCCAAGATCCGCAAGAAGCAGCTCCGGCAGGTCCACTATATGTCCCTGGAGTTTTTGATGGGCCGGAGCCTGATGAAGAACGCCTACAACCTGGGGGTGCTGGAGCCCATGCGGGCCGCTCTGGAGGACATGGGCTTCAAGCCCGGCGGCATCTTTGACATGGAGCCGGACGCGGGCCTGGGCAACGGCGGCCTGGGCCGTCTGGCGGCCTGCTACATGGACAGCCTGGCTACCCTGGAGATCCCCGCCTGCGGCTACTCCATCTGCTACGAGCTGGGCATCTTCCGGCAGCGGATCGTGGACGGCCAGCAGATGGAGCTCCCCGACAACTGGAAAGACCAGGGCGACGCCTGGCTTATCCCCAAGCCCGATGAGGTGGAGGAGGTCCACTTCGGCGGCACGCTCCGGGAGTTCTGGGACGGCGACCGGCTCCACGTGGTCAACGAGGGGTATACCCGGGTGCTGGCGGTGCCCTGCGACATGTCCATCGCCGGGTACGACACCAAGCACACCAACACCCTGCGGCTGTGGGACGCCAAGAGCCCCACCCCCATTGACATGAGCGCCTTCAACCAGGGCGACTACCTGCGGGCCGGCGAGGAGCGGGCCATGGCCGAGGCCATCGCCAAGGTCCTCTACCCCGAGGACAACCACTACGAGGGCAAGAGCCTGCGCCTGCGCCAGCAGTACTTCTTTGTCTCCGCCACGGTGCAGTCCATCGTCCGCAAGCATATCCAGGCCTACGGCACTGTCACCAACTTCCACGAGAAGAACGTCATCCAGATCAACGACACCCACCCGGCGCTGGTGATCCCGGAGCTGATGCGGATCCTCATGGACGACGCCGGCCTGGACTGGGAGACCTCCTGGAACATCACCGTCAACTCCGTGGCCTACACCAACCACACCGTCCTGGCCGAGGCGCTGGAGCGCTGGCCCCAGGATCTGATGCAGTCCCTGCTGCCCCGGATCTGGCAGATCCTCTGCGAGATCGCCCGCCGGTGGCAGACGAAGGTGGAGCAGTACTACCACGACGAGGCCAAGACCCGGAACATGGCCGTTATCTGGGACGGCGAGGTCCGCATGGCCAACCTGTGCATCGCCGGCGGCATGGCCGTCAACGGCGTGTCCGCCCTCCACAGCGACATTCTGCGCAGCGACGTGTTTAAGGACGCCTGCGGCATGGAGCCGGGCAAGTTCAAGAACGTCACCAACGGCATCGACCACCGCCGCTGGCTGGCGGAGATCAACCCGGGCCTGGACAGCCTGATCCGGGATCTCACCGGCGGGGACGACTACCTGCGCCACCCCGGCACGGCCCTGCCCAAGCTGGATAAGTTCGCCAAGGACAAGGAGGTCCTCACCCGGCTGGGGCAGATCAAGCACGCCAACAAGCTGGCCTTCGCCAAGTTTGCCAAGCGGGAGCAGGGCGTCATCGTCAACACCGACGCCATCTTCGATGTCCAGGTGAAGCGGCTCCACGAGTACAAGCGCCAGCTGCTCAACGTCATGCACATCGTCCACCTGTACCTCCAGCTGCGGGATAACCCCAACATGGAGCTGCGGCCCCACACCTTCCTCTTTGGCGCCAAGGCCGCGCCGGGCTATGCGGTGGCCAAGCGGATCATCCGCCTGATCAACTCCCTGGCCGACCAGGTCAACAATGACCCCATCTGCAAGGATAAGCTCCAGGTGTTCTTCATGGAGAACTACCGGGTGTCCATGGCGGAGGTGCTCATGCCCGCCAGCGAGGTCAGCCAGCAGATCTCCACCGCCGGCAAGGAGGCCAGCGGCACCGGCAACATGAAGTTCATGATGAACGGCGCACTGACTGTGGGCACCCTGGACGGGGCCAACGTGGAGATGCACGAGGTTCTGGGGGATGAGAACATGTTCCTCTTCGGGCTGAAGACCGAGGAGGTCAAGGAGGTCCGGGATACGGGCTACAACCCCTACCGCCTCTACAGTCGGGACGCCAGCCTCCACCGGGTGCTGGATCAGATCTCCTCCGGCTTCCGGGACGGCGTGCGCTACGACGACATCACCGAGCGGCTGCTCTTCGGCGGCGGCTCCACGGCGGACGAGTATATGCTCCTGGCGGACTTCGCGTCCTACTGCGCGGCGGAGCGGCGGATGGTGGAGACCTACGCCGATCAGGCCAAGTGGAACCAGATGAGCCTGCACAACATCGCCCGCTCCGGCATCTTCGCCGCCGACCGCTCCATCGCGGACTACGCGGAGACGATCTGGAACGTGCCCTATAAGAAGTAAGCTCGACCGAAAAGGGCCCCGCGCTGTACAGCGCGGGGCCCTGCTATCTGCGGATATCGGGGTGGATTAATACATGCCGTCCATGCCGCCCATGCCGCCGGGAGCGGGAGGCGCGGGGGGCTCGGGCTTGTCGGCCACCAGGGACTCGGTGGTCAG
This sequence comes from Oscillospiraceae bacterium, assembly GCA_029065305.1. Classification (GTDB taxonomy): domain Bacteria; phylum Bacillota; class Clostridia; order Oscillospirales; family Oscillospiraceae; genus Pelethomonas. The sequence goes on along the minus strand of JAIEIQ010000292.1, from coordinate 846 downwards.
CACCATGGCGGCCACGGAGGCGGCGTTCTCCAGAGCGGAGCGGGTGACCTTAGCCGGGTCCACGATGCCAGCGGCGATCATGTCCACGTACTCCTCCTTGTAGGCGTCAAAGCCGGTGCCCTTGGCGGCCTTCTTCACGTTCTCCAGAACCACGGAGCCGTCCAGGCCGGCGTTGGCCGCGATCTGGCGGATGGGGGCCTCCAGGGCCTTGGCGATGATCCGGGCGCCGGTCTTCTCGTCGCCGTCCAGCTCCTCCACCAGCTTCTCCACGGCGGGGATGGCGTTGACAAACACGGTGCCGCCGCCGGAGACGATGCCCTCCTCCACAGCGGCCTTGGTGGCGTTGAGGGCGTCCTCGATGCGCAGCTTCTTCTCCTTCATCTCCGTCTCGGTAGCGGCGCCCACCTTGATGACCGCCACACCGCCGGCCATCTTGGCCAGGCGCTCCTGGAGCTTCTCCTTGTCGTAGTCGGAGGTGGTCACGCCGATCTGGCTGCGGATCTGGGCCACGCGGTCCTTGATGGCCTGGCTGTCGCCGGCGCCGTCCACGATGACAGTGTTCTCCTTGGTGACCTTCACCTGACGGGCGCGGCCCAGCATGGAGAGGTCGGCAGTCTTGAGCTCATAGCCCAGCTCCTCGCTGATGACCTGACCGCCGGTGAGGATGGCGATATCCTGGAGCATCTCCTTGCGGCGGTCGCCGAAGCCGGGGGCTTTTACGCACACGACATTCAGAGTGCCCCGCAGACGGTTGACAAGCAGGGTGGACAGGGCCTCGCCCTCCACGTCCTCGGCGATGATGACCATCTTCTTGCCGGACTGGACCATCTGCTCCAGCAGGGGCAG
>JAIEIQ010000291.1 GCA_029065305.1 Oscillospiraceae bacterium | reverse complement strand
AGCTTATCCGGGACAAGGTTCAGGGCCCGGCCCTTGCTGTTGGTGAGGGACATGAGCGCGGTGCGGGCCTTGATGTAGGCGTCCATGCTCAATTTATCATGGCTCATGTTGGAGACGGCCTTCTCACCGATCTTGTGAGCGGCGGAGAAGAACGGCTGGTCGTCGAAGCACTTCTCGGTGAAGCCGGAGGCCAGCAGCTTGAAGATCAACTCGTCCGGGTGCGCCGCCGCCGACTGCGCCAGCATTTGGATGGAGACGTTGTAGAGGCCGAGCTTGTCGTCCTCAACCGCGTTGCGGTCCACGCCCACGGTCAGCTCGAAGTCCTTGTTGCGGATGACATAGCCGCTGGCGGTGAGGTTCTGTACCTCGCGGTCGCCGATCCACTCCCTCATGCCGGGAATGTCGCCCAGCCAGGCGTAGGTCTCCGACTCGGTGGTGGAGGGGATGACGGAGGCGATCTCCGTATACAGCGGCTGCACTTCCGTCAGGGCCTTGTTGAAGATGGTGTTAAACGCGACGTAGATGCCGCGCAGGGTCTGGGGGTTGATAACCATAACGCATTATCCTCCTTTTGTTCGTTAGGCGCTGGCAGCGGGGGCGGTCAGGCCGGTGCCGATCTCCACGGCGACGCCGCTGTCATCAACTCGGATGACCAGCCCGGCGACCGAGGCTCCGGTGGCCAGGGCGGTCACGGTCTGGTCATCCTGAATATAGCAGGGCTTGAGAACGTGGCCCGCACCGACCTTGTTGGCTGCGGTGCTGGTGTTGGCATAGACGAATACGCCCCGGGCGACCCGGATGGTCCGCTCGCCGTCGCCGCCCGTGTTCTCCACAGTCTCCTCAGCCCGGCCCGCTGCCGTCAGGCCCGCCGCCTTCTTCCCAGGAATAGCGTAGCCGTCCGCATCCAGGACGACCAAAGCCCCCTGGTAGATGGTGGTTTTGGCCTTTACCGGCAGAACGAGCTGCTTGCCGCCGTTTGTGAGCTCAGTAGTTTCTCTGGTATCTGTCAAAGCTCCCATAGTGACTTACTCCTCCTTCCCGTATTTCTCCAGGTCCTCCTGGCTGACGCCCAACTGCTTGCAGACCAGCGTGGTCGCCTCATCCGGCGCAGCGGATTTGAAGGCCGCGCCTCCGCCCAAGTCGATCTCACCCATGGGGACCACCTGAGGGGCCTTCTCCACAAATACGCCGAAGCCTCTGGGGTCGGCCAGGGCATAGCTCCGGGCCCAGTCCTTCTGCGCCGGGGTGATCTTGCCCGCTTTCAGGGCCAGGGTGACGGCCTCGTCTGCGTCCCGCTGGGCGTTCTGCTGCTTCAGAGCCTTCAGCTCCTCCAGCACATTGACGCCGTCAATGGTGCCGCTCTTGAGCTCCATGATCTTCGCGGTCACATCCTCGGCAGGAGCCCCGGCCCTCAGGCCCAGCAGCTCGCAGACCGCTTTGTTGGCGACGGCGGTCTCGTCCCCCGGCTGCTTGCCTTCCTTGAGGCTTTTGTTCTCGGCGATCATCGCCTGGAGAGCCTCCATGATCTGCTCCTCGGTAGCGTCCGGGCCGAGCCCCAGTGCCGCCGCCAGCTTCTGCATATCCATGTTCTCGTGTCCTCCTTCAAAATTGTCTGAGTTGACGATCGGGGTCATGTTCTCGATCGCGGGGGTGTTGGTCAGGGCCAGGGAGTGCAGCCCTATGGCCTTATTGTCCGTCTTGCGGACATTGACCACGGGGGAGAGGTAGCGGTACTCCTTGTTTTTCAGATACTCCGCTCCCCGGGGCGTCCACTCCACGACGGCCACGATGTTCCCGTCCTCCAGCTTCAGCTCCTTCACCCACCCAGCCAGCGGCGGGGGCCTCGATCCCCTTGAGGGTCTGGTGCTCATAGTCCACCACCAGATCGACGCCGCGCTGGACGATCTGTGCTTTCATTGCCTGGAAGCTGCCCTCGTCCACATCGAACTCACCCTTGGAGCTGACGACGTGGCCCAGGGGGAGGACGATGATGGTCTCTGGGGCTCCTGTGAGCTCCACGCCGCCGCCCTTCAGAATAAAAAAGTCCTTCATTTGCCGGTGTCCTCCTTCATGCTTGCGCCGTTACCCATTATAACGCCGTTAGTACGCCCCACAACGGGCCCTGGGGCCTTGCCCCGTAACTTTACCCTCCCCGGCGTCAGAGTTGTACTGTGGGGGCCCCTGTGCGCCTATTTGGAGGCCCCCTCCTTTTGCCGGGCTTGGTAGGCTTTCACCAGCGGCTCAGGGTAGCCCTTCAGATCCGGCTTGAAGCGCACCTTTGCCGGATTGGTGCCGAAGTGCGGGTCGGGCGCGACCGCCGGGAACGAGGCCTCCACGGTCAGCCCCCGCTGCTCCACTTGGCGCTTGGAAAGCGTTCTCACTGTGCAGCGGCATTTGAAGCCGTTGGGAGGGAACCAGATATCCCAGACAGGGGAGTCTGCCGGGAAGACGCGCCCGTCCATCTCCAGGTGGCTCGGGCGTGTGTGGGAGTCGTTGACTGCGTCATACTGCCAGAATGGGCGCAGCTTCATGACGGCGGGGTCGGTCATTTGTTGGTAATGTCCCACGTTGTAGGCCGTTTGGATATTGGTGCGAAAGATCAGGTCGGCCTGCTCCGGGTTGATCCCCTCGTAGCCCTCCGACTCCAGAAAGCCGTTCATGTTGGCCTGGAACTCCTGGAGGGTGTTGCCCTCCTCCAGCGCGGAAAGCAGCTCGTCGTAGAACTTTTTCAGGATTTGAGCCTTGGTGTAGCCGCTGACGGTGAAGGCCAGGGCCCGGTACTCCTCGGCGATCTGATAAAAGGTCTCCGCCGTGACCGGGACGCGCTCCTTGAAGTAGTCCACGGCCTCCTGGAAGGTCATGTCCTCCCGGCTGAAGATCGTGTCAATGCCGTCCATCTTCCAGGGCCCTCCCCTCCAGGTTGGCGTACACCATAACCTTCTGGAGCAGCTCCTCCGCCTGGGTGACGTCCATCGCCTTATAAAGCTCGGCGACGGCCTTCTCGTCATCCATCATGGCCCGGAGCTCCTCCAGGCTCCCTGCGTTCTCAATTATGTTGAGAATCGGGGCGAAGGCTTTCTTGAAGCTGCCAGCTCCGCGCCTGACGGCAGCGTCGGCCAGCCGGTCGATATGCGCCTGGGTGCCGGGCCCTGCGTCAGCTCCAGCTTTCAGTGCGATGGTTGGCGCGGGCGGCTCCTGTTTGGAGGGGAGGATGCCCGGCCCTGCTGCCCGGGGGGCGGCGACCTCCTCGCCGGCTTCCGGCTCCGGGATACTGAACTTCTTATAGATATAGCTGGTGGGTACCCGCAGCCCGATCTTCCCGATAAGCACATCCAGGATGTTGGCGGTCTGCTCCAGATCTTCCCCTGCCTCGCAGTCAAACTGGATTTTGGGGATGCGCTTGTTCTCTCCGAAGTTGAAAAGGCACAGGGGCCGGATGAGATCCCGCCGGAGGGTGGAGGCCAGGGCCTTGCAGTCGGCCACAGTCAGATCGTGCCGGACATCGTTGTGGGTCTTGCTCTGAGCATAGCTGCCGCCGCCCGAGTCCGAGGTGAGCGTCTGCCCCAGGACCGCCTTGCTCATCTGCTCGTCGCAGTAGCGGGCCAGCCGCTCATAGAGGTCGGTGGAGCTGGTCTTCTCCGTGGTGATAAAGTCGATGGTGGTGCCGTCCGGGATGATGCCCGCCGCGTCCGCGCCAATCTGAATGAGCGCCTGCATAAGTGCGTTCTTGTCCGCCTCGCTGGCCCCAGGCGCATATTTGCCCAGACGGAGGGGCAGACCGTAGATCTCCGCGAAGCTGACCCAGTCCTTCAGGTCGTAATTCTTAAACAGGTACATCCAGGCTACCACC
>JAIEIQ010000290.1 GCA_029065305.1 Oscillospiraceae bacterium | reverse complement strand
GCTCAACTTCACCTTTCAGGAGGTGGATCTGCGGGACGCCCATCCCAACAGCGTACTGCTGGAGCTGGAGGGCGTCACCGGGAAAAAAATGCAGGTTCAGGCCTGCTCCACCGGCGGCGGGCGCATCCAGGTCAACCGCATCGCCGGGGTGGATGTGAACTTCACCGGGGACTACCACACCCTCATCATCCACAATAAGGACGACCGGGGCCACGTGGGCGAGGTGACCTACACCCTGGCCCAGGCCAGGGTAAACGTGGCCAACATGAGCCTGAGCCGCAGCAACCGGGGCGGCAGCGCCATGATGGTCATCGAAACCGACGACCCCATCCCCAAGCCCCTGCTGGACTACTTCCAGCAGCTGCCCGGGATCTTGCAGGTCACGTACTATAAAAAGGAGGACTAAGGGATGAATTTGGACTCCATGCGGGACATCCTCAACGCCATGGAGGCGGAGGGCAGGGAATTCTGGGAGATCGTCCTGGAGACAGATATGGAAAACCGGCAGGTGACCCGGGAGCAGTCCATGGAGAAGATGTCCGCCGTGTGGCACGCCATGCTGGACGCCTCGGCCTCCTACACCGGGGAGCGGCGGAGCCTGAGCGGGCTGGTGGGGGGCCAGGGGGCCCTGATGCGCCAGTACGCCGCCAAGGGGGACACCATCGGCGGGGACTTCATCGCCCAGGTCATCAGCGAGGCCCTGGCTATGGGCGAGTGCAACGCGTGTATGCGCAGAATTGTGGCCGCGCCCACAGCGGGGGCCTGCGGCGTGATGCCGGCGGTGCTCATCCCCCTCAGCCGCCGGGACAACATCCCCGAGGAGAAGATGCTCCAGGCCCTCTACGTCGCCACCGGCGTGGGGGCGGTCATCGCCTACAAGGCCAGCATCTCCGGCGCCGCCGGGGGCTGTCAGGCGGAGGTGGGCAGCGCCTCGGCCATGGCGGCGGGCGCTCTGGTGTACCTGCGGGGCGGCTCGGCGGAGCAGATCTGCCACGGCGTGGCGATGGCTATCAAGAACATGATGGGTCTGGTGTGCGACCCGGTGGCGGGACTGGTGGAGGTCCCCTGCGTGAAGCGGAACGCCGGCGGAGCGGTGAACGCCGTTGCCGCCGCTGACATGGCCCTGGCGGGCATTGAGAGCCAGGTGCCCGTGGACGAGGTCATCGACGCCATGGGCGAGGTGGGCCGGCGGATGCCGGTGGAGTTCCGGGAGACGGCCCTGGGAGGTCTGGCCGCCACCCCCACGGGCAGAGCCGTGATGGACAAGATGATGAACGGGCGCAAGCGCCGGCGGACTCTGACCATCAAGGACGCCCGCTGGAAGCTGGAGCGCCGCACCTCCGAGGGGGAGAACAAGAAGGAGGAGAGCGCCCAGTGAGCGACGGGGAGAAGGGAAAGGAGCGCTTCCGGTGGCTGAAGAGCTGGCGGAAATGGCTGCTGATTCTGCTGCTGTGCGCGCTGGCGACGCTGGGCACCTTCCTCTGGGGCCTGCGGTACGGGAGCCGGACGGCCGAGCCCTCCATTACCGGGGAGCTCATCGGCCAGCAGCTGCGGGCGGTGGAGGAGCTGGTGAGCCTGGAGTACAGCTACACCAACGTGGGCCGGTTTGAGGACCAGGTGGACTTCTACGGCTGGAAGGTGCCCTTTACCAGCAAGCGGTTCATCGTCTCCTATGACGGTCAGGTGAAGGCGGGGGTGGATCTGGCGGAGGCGGAGATCCACGTCAACCCGGAGAAGAAGGAGGTCTCGGTGCTGCTGCCCCGGAGCCAGATCATCTCCCACGAGATTCCGGAGGACAGCATCCAGGTCTTTGACGAGACAAAAAACATCTTCAACCCCATCTCCATCAAGGACTACACCGGCTTCACCAAGGACCAGAAGGCCCAAATAGAGGTCAAAATCCTCTCCAACGGCTTTCTGGAGGAGGCCGACGAGAAGGCCCGAACCGCTGTGGAGGCGGTGCTGAGCGTGCTGCTGGAGGCGGAGGAATATACGCTGGCAGTGGAAACAGAGAAGTGAGCGGGGGCTTCCCCCCGCTCCTCTCTTTGGGGCCGCCGGAGTGAATTTGTGAATAATTTGTGAAAAGCAGAAAAATCTCTTGACAAATCCGAAAATGTGTTGTATCATTTAGACAGTTCCAAGGAATCCAACAAGGAGGTACGGTCCAATGTACAGGTAAGCGCGGTCCACCAGAAGGATCGGCTTGGCGGACCAGAGGAACGAAAGAGGCAAATCTTTCCCCCGGCAGAGAGCGAACCCCTTACCCGGCGACGCAGACCAGGATTCTAATCCATCGGAGCGAAGTCTCCAGCAGGTGCTGTACAGAGCGCGGAAGGTGAGAACGCACGCAGAGGGAAGTACGGAAGGAGGAACGGATTTGCTGATTGAACAGAAGTCGTGACCCCGTAGTTCGAGAGAAGAGGACTACGGGGTCACGACGATTTTTTAGGCAAAAAGGTGGGAGGGACAGCAGAGCTGTCCCACAACAGTCTGTTATACACAACTCCGAGCCCCCC
>JAIEIQ010000029.1 GCA_029065305.1 Oscillospiraceae bacterium | reverse complement strand
GCCCCCCTCGGCGTAGGGCACGGCCCCCTTGTTCTCCAGCCGCCCCACCATGGTCACAATGGTGGACTTGCTCCAGCCGGTGGCCGGGGCGAGGATCCGGACCATCTCCATCAGCGTCCTGGGGTGCTGCTCCCACAGGCACTCCATCACCCTCCATTCCCCCGCCGACAGGGAGATCTGCTGTTTATTTTCCATAGAAACCATCCTTTCCTCTATCCGCGCAAAAAAGCTCCGTCCGTTCTCGAAAGCAGTATACCATACAGATTTACACTTGTCAACCTATCTGTGGAGCGCCTGCATGAATATTCCCGGGAGATGTATGCTAAATTGTGTGAAATCACAATAAGAGGGGTGGGAAAAGGGTGAATAAATTGTGTATAGAATGACGGTTGACTTTTGCCCGCTAAAGTTTTATCATAGTCCCATCGTCCGCTGGGAGTTTGGATGCGGATGCGGCGCGATTCTATCCGGAATGCGCCGCTTTTTGCATAACCGGCCCCCCTGGGGACAGACTTGAAAAGAAGGAGTTTTCTACTATGAAGAAGTTTCTTGCCATGCTTCTGGCGGTTGTCATGCTCCTGGCCCTCGCCGCCTGCGGCGGGAATAACGACGGCCAGACCGGCGGATCCCAGCCCAGTGATTCCCAGACCGCCGGCGGCAGCCAGCCCAGCGAGCCCGCCTCCGACGGCGCCGTGACCATCAAGGTCGGCGGCATCGGGCCCCTGACCGGGGACAACGCCGTATACGGCGTGGCCACCCAGCGGGGCGCTCAGATCGCCGTGGATGAGATCAACGCCCTGGGCGGAGCTGTCCGCCTGGAGTACGATTTCCAGGATGACACCGGCACCACCGAGACCGCTGTAGCCGCCTACAACAATCTGAAGGACTGGGGCGTCCAGGTCATCTACGGCTGCACCACCACCGACCCCTGCATTTCTGTGGCCGCGGAGACCTACGCTGACCGATACTTCCAGCTGACCCCCTCCGCCTCCTCCCCCAAGGTGACAGACGGCAAGGACAATGTGTTCCAGATGTGCTTCACCGACCCCGGCCAGGGTATGACCGCCGCCAACTACGTCAAGGACAACGCTCTTGCCACTAAGGTTGGCGTCATCTACAACAACGGCGACTCCTACTCCACCGGCATCGCCCAGGGCTTCCTTGCCCAGGCTGAGGAGATCGGCCTGGAGGTTGTCACCGAGCAGACCTTCCCCTCCCCCACCACCACGGATTTCAACGTGCAGCTGAACGCCTGCAAGGACGCCGGCGCGGAGCTGGTGTTCATGCCCATCTACTACACCCCCGCCTCCCTGATTCTGGCCCAGGCCAAGCAGATGAACTACGCCCCCACCTTCTTCGGCGGTGACGGCATGGACGGCATCCTGGCCATCGAGGGCTTTGACACCTCCCTGGCGGAGGGCCTGATCCTGCTGACCCCCTTTGACGCCGCCGCCTCCGACGAGCGCACCAGCGGCTTCGTGAGCAAGTACCAGGAGCTCTACGGCGAGACGCCCAACCAGTTCGCCGCCGACGGCTACGACTGCATGTACGCCATCTACAACGCCTGCCAGCAGATTGATGGCATCGCGGATATGGACAGCGCCGCCCTGTGCGACGCCCTCATCGGCGTGTTCACCTCCGGCAGCTTCAGCATGGACGGCCTGACCGGCTCCGGCATGACCTGGACCGCCAGCGGCGAGGTCTCCAAGGAGGCCATGGTCCTGACCGTCAAGAACGGCGCCTACGCCCACTGAGAAACAAATCACAGCTGACAGGAGCGAGGGGGAGGCCGGACGCCTCCCCCTCCCCTGGAGGGCTGCGGCAGAAAAGCCCGCGACCGGAGCTTGTCGCGGATTTTTCCGCCGCAGTCACAGCCCGTTTTAGGGAAAAAGAGAATTGAGAGAAACGAGGTGCGTCCATGTCGTTTTTGAACAACCTGATCACCGGCTTGAGCCTGGGGGGCATCTACGCCATCATCGCCCTGGGCTATACCATGGTCTACGGCATCGCCAAGATGCTCAACTTCGCCCACGGCGACGTGATCATGGTGGGGGCCTATGTGTGCTTTTTCGCGGTGAGCAGCTTCCAGCTGCCGCCGGCGGCGGGCGTTCTGCTGGCTATGGCGCTGTGTACGGTGCTGGGCGTGGTTATCGAGCGCCTGGCCTACAAGCCCCTGCGGCAGGCCACCAGTCTGGCGGTGCTCATCACCGCCATCGGCGTCAGCTACTTTTTGCAGAACGGGGCCCAGATCCTCTGGGGCGCTGCCCCCAAGTCCTTCCCCTCCTTTTTCAGCTTCGGGGGCAGCAACAGCGTCAGCCTCTTTGACGGCGGTTTGAACATCTCCTACGTGGCCATGGTCACGGTGGCGGCCTGCCTGGTGATCATGGCGGCGCTGACCTTCTTCACCGGAAAGACCAAGCTGGGCAAGGCCATGCGGGCCTGCTCCGAGGACAAGGGCGCGGCCCAGCTCATGGGCATCAACGTCAACGCCACCATCTCCATGACCTTCGCCATCGGCTCGGCGCTGGCGGCGGTGGCCGGAGTGCTCATGTGCTCCGCCTATCCCACCCTGGGGCCCACCACCGGCTCCCTGCCGGGCATCAAGGCCTTTACCGCCGCCGTCTTCGGGGGCATCGGGTCCATTCCCGGGGCCTTTCTGGGGGGCATTCTGCTGGGGATTATCGAGACCTTTGCCAAGGCCTACATCTCCACGGACCTGTCCGACGCGGTGGTGTTCGCGGTGCTCATTGTGGTGCTGCTGGTGAAGCCCTCCGGACTGCTGGGCCGCTATGTGCCCGAGAAAGTGTAGGTGGCGTCTATGCGTGTCATTCTGAAAAACGTGGAGCCGGCCAAAAAGGCCTCTGTCAGCGGGTTTGTCAACTACGCCATTGTGCTCATGGCCTACCTCCTGCTCCAGGTGCTCATCGGCCAGGGCATGGTGTCCAACGCCATGCAGAGCCTGCTGGTGCCGGTGTGCTGCTACATCGTCATGGCGGTGAGCCTGAACCTGGTGGTGGGCGTGTCCGGGGAGCTGAGCCTGGGCCACGCGGGCTTTATGAGCCTGGGGGCCTTCTCCGGCATCGTGGCCGCAGCGGCCTTGCAGACGGCCATTCCCTCCGTGCCCCTGCGGCTGGCCGCCGCCATGCTGGTGGGCGCCGCCGCGGGCGCCGCAGGCGGGGTGATCATCGGCGTGCCGGTGCTGCGCCTCCGGGGGGACTATCTGGCTATTGTCACCCTGGCCTTCGGGCAGATTATCCAGAATATTATCATGATTCTCTACGTTGGCATTGACGCCGAGGGCCTCCACCTCTCCATCAAGGACGAGGCCAGCCTCCATCTGG
>JAIEIQ010000289.1 GCA_029065305.1 Oscillospiraceae bacterium | reverse complement strand
ATCCAGCCTGGTCCCGGGGCAGACTGGCGATTTACCTGACCTACCGGGGGGTTATGCTCCTCTGCGCCGGCCTGTGCATGGGCATGACCCTGCTGGTCCTGGCCGCCGGGCCCTACGACAATGAGATCATCCCCAGCTACTTTCAGCACTGGGATCTCCTCCTGCTCAACGCCCTCCCCGTGGCCCTGCTGGTTTTTTTCTTCTATGCCCTCACGGGCCGGGCCTGGGCGGCGTTTCTGGCCGGAGGCGGCATCTTCTTCGGCTTCGCCCTAGGCAATTACTACAAGCTCCACTTCCGGGACGACCCCCTCTATCTTGAGGACCTGCTCATCCTCCGGGAGGCCAAGGCCATGGCCGGCGGGGACCACTACAACCTTTTTTTCACCAAGAAAATCCTGGTAGTGTTTTCCCTCCTGCTTCTGGGGACGCTTCTCCTCTTTTTCCTGGTCCGGGGCCGGATCACCGGCTGGAGGCGCCGGACCGCCGCTGCGGCCTCCGCTCTTCTCGTCTCTGCCGCCCTGACACCCCTCTACCTGAGCAAGGACTACTACAACAGCCTTCAAAACTACGAGTACCTGAACAAGCTGAGTCCCACCCAGAGCTATATCGCCCACGGCTTCGCATACCCCTTTCTCTACAGCGCCAAGGATTTTGTGGAATTCCCCCCCTCCGGCTACAGCAAAAGGGACGCCGCCGCGCTTCTCGCCCAGTATCAGGACGAGGATATCCCTGCGGATAAGAAGGTCAACGTTATTGCCGTCATGCGGGAGGCCTATGTGGACTTCTCCCTATATGATATCCCCGGCCTGGACAACAGCTGCTATGACCCCTACCACGCCCTGGAGGCGGAGAGCCTTACCGGCGATCTCCTGACCAACATCTTCGCCGGGGGCACCATCGACACGGAGCGCTGCTTCCTCACCGGCAACTACCAGCTTCACAACTTCCGCAGCAACACCAACTCCTATGTCTGGTACCTGCGCAGTCAGGGCTACACCGTGGAGGGGAGCCACCCCTACTACCAGTGGTTCTATAACCGCCAGAATGTCAACGCCTATATGGGCTTTGAGCGCTACCGCTACCTGGAGGGGGACTACGAGAACTTCACCGCCCGCTACATGCCCGAGGACGCCATACTCTACCCAGAAGTCTACAACGATTTCGTCAAGAACAAGTCCACCGGAAAGCCCTATTTCTCCTTTGTGGTCAACGTGGAGAGCCACGGCCCCTACGACACCAAAAGCAACTGGGCGGGGATTGAATACCTCACCGGCAGTCAGTACTCCGACGCCTGCAAGAACGCCATGAACAACTACATGGCAGCCATCATGCGGGGGGACCGGGATCTGCTGGCCATGGTGGACAAGCTCCGGGCAGATCCGGAGCCTGTGGTGCTGGTTCTCTTCAGCGACCACCTCCCCTGGATGGGGGACGGCAACATCTTCTACGAGGAGATGGGGATCCCCATTGAGCCGGAGGGGGAGGAGGGCTTCCGCCTCCATTACACCACCCGCTACCTCCTCTGGGCCAACGACGCCGCCAAGGCAGTCCTGGGCAGCGATTTTACCGGCGAGGGCCCCACAATCTCCCCCTGCTACCTGATGAACCTGCTCTTTGAGCAATGCGGCTGGGAGGGCCCCGCCTTCATGCAGGCCATGGAGGACTACCGGGCGGTCTTCCCGGTAGTCTCCATCCACGACGCCTATGTGGTGGACGGCACATTCACCTATGAGATCCCCAAGGAGCGGAAGGAGCTCTTCCAGGATTTCCTGTGTCTCCAGCACTATTGGCGCAACGAATTTATTCAGGAATCGACGGATTAAATAGTATTTGTATGAGGGGGGAGCCGTTATGAAGCAAGATGCTGAGGACCTGCGGAAGGAGCTCATGGACGAAGCGTATGCCGGGGCTTTCTCCGGCATGGGGGCCATGCTTCTGGATGCGGATGAAATCCGCCGCGCGGACGAAAAAGAGCTGGAGGAAATCGCGCGGCAGTATGGGAAAGGCGGTAAAAACAGGTAAGGAACGGCCCTATTTAGGGTGAAGCTAAAATACCCTCGCTGATTTCATGTTCTATGGGCCCCGCCCTTGCATTCGACGGGAAGATTCGCTATAATACTATGGAAACCCGTTATAGAGGGAAAGGAGCTGCCTGCGGTGAAGGAAGATTGTTTTGAGACTATTCAGACCAGGGAATCCTCTCTGCCCGAGCGGACAGCGGAGCAGATATCCAAGCTGATTGTGGAACAGCATTTGACAAGTGAGGACCGTCTGCCCAGCGAATTTGAGCTGGCGGAGCTGCTTAACGTGGGCCGGGGCACCATCCGGGAGGGCGTGAAGCTGCTGGTGGCCCGGAACGTGCTGGAGATTCGGCGGGGCAAGGGCACCTACATCGCCCGGAACCCCGGGGAGGTCTCCGACCCCCTGGGCTTTGCCTACTACCCGGATCAGCTGGGGCTGGCCGTGGATCTGCTGGAGGTCCGGGAGCAGGTGGAGCCCTGGGTGGCCCGGGCGGCGGCGGAGCGGGCCGGGGCGGAGGATCTGAAGCAGCTGCGGGAGACCTGCGCGGTGGTGGAGCGGGACATCCTGGAGGAGCGGGACCACTCCCAGAACGACGTGCTCTTCCACGTGGCTATTGCCAAGTGCACCCACAACATGGTCGTGCCGAAGATCATCCCCATCATTACCTACGCCATCACCCTGTCTGTCACCCTGACGGAGAGCCGGCTGAAGACGGAAACCGTCGTCAGCCACCGGGAGATCCTGGACGCCATCTGCGGTCGGGACGGGGAGCGGGCCGGGGCGGCAATGGCGCGGCACATTGAGCATAACCGGCTCATGCTGGAGGAGCTCCTCCGAAGCCAGGGGCGGGAGCGGCGGACCTCCGGCGGAGAGGCGGCAGACCGGTGAGCGGCGCGAGGAGCGGCGGGGCGGTCCCCCTGCGGCCCATCGTCAAGTGGGCCGGCGGGAAGCGGCAGCTGCTGGAGGCCATCCGGGCCAGCTATCCCCCGGGCCTAGGGGACACCGTCAAAAAATATGCCGAGCCCTTTGTGGGCGGCGGCGCGGTGCTGCTGGACATTCTGAGCCGCTTCCCCATGGAGGCGGTCTATATCAGCGATGTCAACCAGGAGCTCATCAATGTCTACCGGGTGATCCGGGACCAGGTGCCCGAGCTCATTGAGGCCCTGTCCGGGATGGAGGCGGAGTACCTGCCCCTGGACGGCGGCGGACGGCGAAGCTACTACCAGGGCCGGCGGGACCGGTTCAACAGCCGGGGCGGCGGGGCGGTGGAGCGGGCGGCGCTGTTTATCTTTCTCAACCGCACCTGCTTCAACGGCCTCTACCGGGTCAACCGCTCCGGGCGGTTCAACGTCCCCATCGGCGCCTACAAGCGGCCCCTCATCTGCGACGGGGAGAACCTGCGCAATGTGTCCCGGGCGTTTCAGGCCGTGGACATTGTGGAGGGGGACTACCGGCAGGCCGGGGGCTTTGTGGACGGGGACACCTTCGTCTATTTCGACCCGCCCTACCGTCCCCTGTCCGCCACCGCCGGGTTTACCTCCTATACGGAGGCGGGCTTCGGCGACGGGGACCAGATCCAGCTGGCGCAGTTCGCCATGGAGCTGGGGCGGCGGGGGGCCCGGGTGATGCTGAGCAATTCGGACCCGAAAAACGGCGGCGGGACGGACGCCTTCTTTGACGATCTGTACGCGCCCTTCCACATCCAGCGGGTGGAGGCGGCCCGCGCCATCAACAGCGCTCGGGAGAAGCGGGGCAGAATCACGGAGCTCCTCATCACGAGCTACCCGCCGCCAATCCCCCCGGCGGCGCACAACCCGGGGGAGGCTATCGGAGAGGCTCCGTAGGATACCGCGTCTTGACGTGCGAAGCCCCGAGCAGGAGAGCGTATCTCCTGCCCGGGGCCTTTTTTGTATATCTTCCGGGGCAAACGACTACATCAGCGGCTCCAGCCCGAGCACGGGGTGGCCCTTCTCGGTGAGGAAGCTCAGCAGGCTCTCGGCGTCCTCGGCGATGGTCTCGTCGCCGATCATGTCGCAGAAGTTGTCAATCCCCAGCAGCTCCTTGGCGGTGGCGTTGAGCCGGGCGGACACGTCGTCCTTGAGCTCCTTGGGCATCCAGACGATGCGGGCGATGCCGCCCTCGGCGCTGGCGAACTTCTTCGAGGCGATGAAGTGCCGGCCGTGGCCCATGAAGCCCGGGGTCTGGACGCCGCCGCCGGTCATGGAGGCCAGCTCACCGAAGGTCATGCCCGTGGGGGTCATGCCCTTGTACTCCCGGTTGACCACCACCAGGCCGTTGGAGAAGGGCTCAATGCCGCAGATGCACTCGAAGCAGCCGCAGCTGGTCATGGGGTCCTCCATGATGGAGTACAGGCTCACATGCTCCACCGCACCCTGGGTGGCGGCGTGAACCATCCGGTCCACATCGGGGTAGTAGCCCTTCACCTCGTCGGTGCAGCCCTCCTTGCTGATGGGCTGGCAGGGGCCGGCATCGTTGAGCTCCTTGGTGGCCTTGGCATCCAGCCAGCTCACCGCGCCGCACAGGCCCAGCCGCTCCGGCGTCACCACGCAGCAGTGGCTGGGGGCAAAGGATTGACAGAGGATGCAGGTGTAGAACCGGTCCACGCTCTCGTCGGTCATGGAGTTGAGGCGGTCGTCCCGGGCGCTGTAGGCGGGCATGGCCTCCTCGTCCAGTACTTTCTTGGCCTTCTCGGGATCCGTGACCAGGGTGATCTGGCACTTGTCCACCACGGCGTCGAACTCGTCCATGATCATGCTGTAGAGCACCTCGCCGAAGTGCTTCATCCGCAGGCCCTTGTCGTAAGCGTCGTTGGAGACGCGGATGCGGAACTGGTTGCGCTGGCCGGTGTGCATCACGCCCTCCATGTAGTTGAACCAGGCGTGGATCTTCCGCTCGATGACGGACTCAAAATCCTTCTGCATCTTGGCGCCGTAGACCTCGATATAGGTGGCCAGGGCGTACTCCGTGTCGCCGCTGTCGATGTCGGGGCCGTCCACCACGATCCTGTGGTCCTCCACCTGGGCGGCGTCCCGCATGGTCACCAGCTCGCAGGTGGTGTTCTTGCTGGACCAGAACTCCACCTTCATATCGGCCTTGCGGATGATCTCGCCCTCAAAGGCGGCGGCGAAGGCCACGGGGATGGGCAGTTCCTTGACCTTGATCTTGATGTTCCGCAGGGCCAGGGAGTGCTTGGCAGTCTCGTCGTGATTGGTGACCGCCTCCAGTGCGCCGGGGACCTGGAGATCGCCGATATCCTGGTCCACGATGACCGGGAAGCCCAGGGCAATCGCGCCCGCGCCGGCGGAGACCACCACGGGATCCAGGGCCCCGAAGGTGTTGACAAAGGCGGGGACCCGCTCCTTGGTGTACTTGAGGAGGCCCGCCAGATCGCCGGCCTGGATGTTGCCGAAGATCAGGGCCGCGCGGATAGCCACAGTCACAACGTGGATCACGCTGGTGACATCGTGGCCCAGGGGCACCACCCGCAGCTCCAGACCCATCTTCACACCGGCCTCCAGAGCCTGCTCAATGCAGCCGCCGATCATAAAGGTCATGATGCCCTTGGACTGGTAGTCCTTGACCACCTTGGCGACATCGGCGGCGCTGTCCGCCTTGCCCAGGACCACCGCCACGCCGGGGATATCCCCCGTGACCAGGGGCACGCCCAGGGAGCGGATGATGGGATCGGGCACAAAGCCGATGCCGGAGTCCCCGGCGTAGGGATCCTCGCCGCCCACGTACTTGAGGCCCTCGATGATCTCCGCGCCCACGGCGGTGGCGAGGCCGGCGTTGAGGGCCGCGCCGATGTCGTCCTGGTTGGTGATCAGGCTCTTGAGGACCCCCACGCAGGCGGGCAGATCCCCCAGGGTCTTGACCTTTACGCCAGTGGCGGCGTAGATGGTGGGGAAGAAATAGGCCTGTCACTTATACACATCAGACGCTCCCGACGATACTCCAAGT